>CBCTHD010000029.1:0-11428 GCA_965146615.1 uncultured Clostridia bacterium | reverse complement strand
AGATGTTGTCCCAGTAAAATTATACAAATTTTACAGCTGTTCCATAAGCAAGGAATTCTGCCGCCCCCTGCATCACAGAGGCGGATGCGTAGCGAATAGCCACTATGGCATCAGCACCGAGCGATTCTGCTTCTTCCACCATGCGCTTGGTTGCGAGCGCTCGAGCATCGTTCATCATTTGATTGTAGGATTTCAATTCACCGCCTACCAAGGTTTTAAAACTTTGCGTAATATCCCGTCCGACGTTTTTTGTCTGAATTGTGCTGCCTTTGACCAGTCCTAAAGCGGTCCATTCTTTTCCGGGAATTGTTTCAGTATTGACCAAGATCATCTTCTTCTCCGCTCCTTATCTCTTTGACGCGTTCCACCAATACAAAAATACACACACCTGCCAGCGCGAGAGGAATCAATAGCAATAACAAACTAATGCCAATTGGTACCTCCAGCAGCAAAATAGCAATAATGTAAAAGAGTAACAACAGAACGCTAATACATGTAATAACAATGGGTGCAATTAACTTTTTCGTTTTTTGGGGGTCCATGTTTAACCACCTTCCGGTTTGCAAACTCAAATAGATGCCCTATCTGCTCTTATTATAAAACAACAGATAGAAAGAGTCAAGCAGTTTTTGAAAATAGCAGCATATATTTGTTTTACAATGCAATGCGGAAAGGGAAGTGGCGGGGCGCAAAACCGATGGGAAGCTGCAAACAGAAGCAGTGCAACGTATGATATAAAATTCATTTGATTACCATAAAATAAAAAAGGATGTACGAAGTGAAAAAGTTGTTGAAATTAGACAGAATTTGTGGTATTCTTTAAGAGGGAAAACAATGAGAGATGAATGAGAGCATTATTTTGCTGTAGGTCAGCAGTATTAAAAAAGGGGGAAATGATATGAAACACGGCAAATTTATATGGTTGGCACTGTTGGTGTTAATACTACAAATTGGTGTGATGAGTGATCTTGGAGGGGCAAGTGTAATTACAAATGCGTCGGCATATGAGTTGATACCAGTTGGCGTGGGAAATCAAAACAGTTATAGCTCCAGTGGAGGGAGCAGTTCTAGTTCTAGGTCATATTCCGGTTCCTCGCGTAGTGGAAGTAATAGTGATAGTGAATCGCTGGCATGGCTGTTTTTACTGATGTCGACACATCCTGTTGGCTCAGGTGTTGTGATTGTCATTTTAGTCATTTTAGTTATCTTATGGAATAAAAAGAAGAACAACGGCAATACGGGTACTGTAAGACAGACACAGGTATATCAGCCGAAAGCTCCGGCAGATTTAACGCCGCTGGAAGCGTTAGATCCGGAATTTTCCGCCGACCAGTTTATTAGTTGGGCTAAGGAAGTATTTGTTACGCTGAACCAGGCGTGGACAGCAAAAGATTGGTCTAAAATTCGCCCATTTGAATCGGACACGTTGTTCCGGGAACACAGTCAACTATTGGATGATTACATAAAAAATGGGAGAACGAATGTGTTGGACCGCGTCGCTGTCAAAGACGCTGTAATTACGAATTACTATGAAGACAGTCAAAACGAATATTTGGAAGTGACTATGCGTACCAATATGATAGATTATGTTGTGGAAGATGCGACGGGCAAAGTGACGGCAGGCGATAAAACGACGCTTTGGGATATGGAATATACGCTGAAATTTATGCGTAGCCGCGGCGTGAAAACGGCGGGCAATATGGAAGGCATGGCAACAGTGAACTGCCCGAACTGCGGTGCGCCGACAGAAGTAACATCGCAGGGACAGTGCGAATATTGCAAATCTGTTATCACCACAGGTAAATATAATTGGGTATTGTGCAGCTATATCGGAAAGAATTTATAAAAGAGGAGGATCATCATGGGATTGATGAAAGCATTTAGCGGCGCAGTTCGTTCAGAACTGGCAGACCAGTGGAAAGAGTATTTTTATTGTGACAGTATGGGGACGGATGTTTTGATCCGCAAAGGCATAAAAAAAACTGGGACAACAAATTTTAAAAGCAGCAACACCAAAGCAAGTGATAATGTCATTTCGGAAGGATCCATGATCGCGGTAAATGAAGGGCAAGCTATGGTGGTGGTAGAGGACGGGAAAATTGTCGATTTTACCTGTGAACCGGGAGGATACAGCTATGATTTTAAAACGGAACCCTCTCTGTTTTCCGGCAGCTTCGGCAAATCTCTGGTAAAGACATTTCAGGAAGTTGGAAAACGATTTGTATTTGGTGGAGACACGGGAAAGGACCAGCGTATCTATTATGTAAATCTCAAAGAAATCATCGGCAACAAATTTGGTTCAGCGCAGCCTATGCCCTATGATGATCCATATTATAAATCCGTACTATATGTGCGCTACTTTGGCATATATAGCTTTAAAGTCACCGATCCATTGCGGCTGTATACGGCGGTTGCCGGAAATGTGAGCGGTGAGTACCGCACCAGTCAGCTGCAGGAGCAGAGCGATACGGAGTTTTATAGTGCATTGGATACGGCAATGTCGAAATTAGCGCTGGATGGCGTGAAATTTAGTATGTTGCCATCCAAACAAATGGAATTGGCAAATTATATGAATGAAGTGCTGGACGAATCCTGGCGGCAGCTGCGCGGGCTGGAAATTGTTTCGGTGGGCATCAACAAAATCACGCCGGACAACAAATCGCGTGAGAGAATTGAACAGTTTGACAATGCGACAATGCTGGGCGGCAATCAGGCGGCAATGCAGGGACGCATGGTAGCCGCACAGGCGACTGCGTTTGAAAATATGGGGAAACAGTCTGCCGGAACAAATGGGCTTGATATGATGGGAATGGCATTTGGTGTGCAGGCAATGAATCAGATGGGGCAAATGATGCAGCAACAGCAAGTACCGCAAGCAGCGGCACAAGCGGCGCAGCAGCCAGAACCGGCGAAGAAGGAAACAGAAGGATGGACCTGTGCCTGCGGGGCGGAGAATCAAGGGAAATTCTGTAGTGAATGCGGCATGGAAAAACCAAAATCAGAGAAGGAATGGTTGTGTGCCTGCGGCATGAAAAATACCGGTAAGTTTTGTAGCGAATGCGGCAAACCACGCCCGGCAGAAGGATGGACCTGCGCTTGCGGGGCGGAGAATCAAGGGAATTTCTGTAGTGAATGCGGCAGCCCCAGACCAGAAGCATAATGTGAAAAAACGATTTGCTATTGAAAATTACCATTTTGCTCAAATAGTATAAGCCGATATTATAAAAAATAAATCTATATAACAAAAAAAGGTATTTTGAAATGCTTTGTGCTTTCAAAATACCTTTTTTGTTCATCTTATGAAAAATGATACGGTCAAGGCGTAGCGTCTTCCGGCGGAGACGCCGTAGGAGAAGCGTCAGGAGGAACATCATCAGGGGTCGGAGTGGGAGAGGTATCGGGAGACGCACTCTCAGCTGACGGTGTCGTCTCCAGCTGTTGTTGTGCAATTTCCTCATTGAGCCGCTGCATATCTTCGACTATCGCATCTACCTCTTTCATCGCTTTGCCATAGTTCTCCCAATCGTTTTCCGACATAAACTGTTTTGCTTCCTCATATTTTTCCGTCAGTTTTTGCGATAGGGAATATAAATCCTCATTGACAGGCTGCGTTTGTTCCAGCGTTGTATCTGTTTCGTCCTCCGGCATTTGCGGATTCGCTTTAAACATGGCTTCAAATGCTTTTTCCAGCGTCTCCTCCATCACCACGGTATCCCCATATGCCAATATCACACGTTTCACTTCCGGCAATCCGGCGCTGTTTTGGGAGGTGATATAGACCGGCTCTACATAAACAATAGAGTCTTTAATGGGGATCACCAGTAAATTCCCGCGCATGACACTGGAACCGCCTTGCCCCCATAGCGTCAATTCCCTGGAGATGGTGGGGTCATTATCAATTTTATTTTCAATTTGCAGCGTTCCATAGACATGCTTTCCTTTAGGAAAGGTGTAGGACACCATTTTTCCGTAGTTTTCACCGTCTGACATTACCCCCATCCAGCCCACCAGGTTGGTATCCTTATTGTTCAGCGTATAAGGCACCATCAGCATAAATTCCGTTTTATCGCCAATATCCACAAAGGTATAGTAGGGGCTGATAGACTGAATTTCACTCTTGCTGCCATATTTTTCGCGGGCAATTTCCCATACATCTGACTGCGCATAAAAGGTTGCCGGGTCGGTTGTATGATATTTTTTGTAAATATTTGCCTGAGTTTGAAACAGTTTTTCAGGGTACTTGATTTGCAGCGCGACGTCATAGGGAAGCGCCTCCGTCTTGAAGATACCGGGATATACCTTGCTATAGGTCTGAATGATAGGATCATTGTGGTCGATGATATAGATTTCAACAGTGCCGCTGTACGCATCGACCAATGCCTTGACGGAATTACGGATATAGTTGTATCCATCTGTCATTTGGGAATAGGGATAATATTCCGTAGAAGTATAACCGTCTACGACCCATTTCAGCCGTCCATCGTCCGTGATGGTAATGTGTACATCGTCGTCAAACGTGATAAAAGGGACGACCTTGCGTACACGCTCCACCACATTGCGGTTGAGCAGCATACGGCTGTCCGAATGGATATACTGTGAAGTAATCAGGTTCATGTCCATATATTTGATTGCATAGAGCAATCGGTTCAGCGCCGTCATCTCAATGCCCGCCGCCCCTTGATAGCTATACTCGTTTTCCGTCTGACCTTCTGCATAATCCAATTCCCTTTGTGTGGTATTGACCAGCGTATAGGAGTCGCCGTTGATTTCGCCAAAATAGATGCGCGGCTCCGTAATAGCAGGCAGTTCGTCAGTCGTCATCTGCACCGGAATATCCTTCACGAGAAAATCCGGCTGTCCTTCCGCTGTTACGCGGTTGGTGGGGCTCATCACCAGCCCATATCCGTGTGTAAAACGCATTTTTTCGTTGACATAAGTCATTGACGATGTCGGCTGCAGTTCCCGGACGGAAATAAAGGCGGATTTGCGCTTACCGCTTTCCGTCTGGTAAGGGATTACGTCCACGTCCTTGAACTGGTAGTAGTCACGGATACCCTGTAGTTGGTTATAGGCGGTGAGTGTTGCATTGTAGTCAGCGATGCGAATGTTTTCAATGGTATCTTCGGAAATGCTTTCCGGGTCCAGTGTATCAGATAGGGAATATTCCAAGTCCTGCGTATCAGCAAGGTTATAAGCCTGCAAGGTGGCGTCAATGTTGTGGCGGATATAGGGACGTTCCATGGCCGCTTCGTTAGACAAGACTGCAAAATTCTGCACACAAATGGAAACAATACCAATCAGAACCCATGCCGCGGGGTAACATGCGGCACAAATCAGCAGACGTTTGAGACGTCCGCGCAGCAGGAACCAGATACACCCTAACACAATGACAATCAAAACATAGGGCATAATGCGGTAAAAATTCAGCCATACCACCATGTCTGTATATCCGCCGCCTATCATATCGCCATTTTGCTTAAACAGCAGCTCTTCCGCCTGAAAATGGAGATTATAGGCAGAAATCAGAAAGCAAATCAGCACGTGAACCGTCGATTCGATGATGATACCTTTTTGTTTTAACAATTCAGACGGATGTTTGATGCCATTTCGCACATAGTACAGCAAAATAACTGCAAATACGTAAACCGTCAAAAAAATGGAAAGTACCAGCAGCGTCTGTGTGAGCTGCATAAACAAGGGGCGCTGAAATACATAGTACCCGATATTTTTGTGCAAAACAGGATCATTTTCGGCAAACCAAGACGGTTGAAACGCCGTTAAAACAGTCGTGTAAATATCCTGGTCTACAAACGATGCGCCTACAATCGCAATAAGTAAACTCATAACGATAAAATGGGACCGTTTGGTTAAAAAGCCGCTGCTCTGTTCCCATTTGAGCAGATTGCGGCGCAGTACCATGTTAGTTATTACTGCCAGGATAAAAATCGCTGCAAATGTACCTGCCCGTGCCAGTAGGCTAATGGAAAAGTTCACCCAGAATACCTTTGTATACTGTGCGCCCACTTCATAAATATCCAGGTAGTTCAGATAAAACGCGGCACTCCAGATACCGAGTAAAATGACAGCGATGCCTATTGCGATAGCAATCATGATTTTTTTTGCTTTGGAAGTCAAATTCATCCTTCCTTTCTATTTGCCGTGGAAGTTACTCCACGAATTCGCCCTCCGGGGCATGCTCCTGCGATGTTTCCTCTTCTGTTAATGCATCCTCAAACAGCGCTGCGGCAAATTCCTGCGGTTGAAATTCCTGCAAATGGTCAATCCCTTCACCCACGCCGATAAATTTGACAGGCAAACGCTGTTCGTGACTTATGGCAATGACAACGCCACCTTTGGCGCTGCCGTCCAGTTTAGTTAAAATCAACCCTGTAATTTCTGCGATTTCACCAAAAGTCTTGGCTTGAGACAGGGCGTTTTGTCCCGTGGTTGCGTCTAATACCAGCAGCGTTTCCTTTTTGGCGTCCGGCGCTTCGCGGTCTGCCACTTTCAGAATTTTTTGCAGCTCTGCCATGAGATTTTTCTTGTTGTGCAGTCGTCCCGCCGTATCCACAATCAAAATATCGGTCCCGCGGGATTTCGCCGCATTTACCGCATCAAACACGACCGCCGCCGGGTCACTGCCTTCTCCGTGGCTAATTACGTCTACGCCGGCACGCTCGCCCCAAATTTTGAGCTGTTCTGTCGCTGCGGCGCGGAAGGTATCCGCTGCTGCCAGCAACACGTTTTTGCCCTCTGCTTTAAATTTTGCCGCCAGCTTTCCGATACTGGTGGTTTTTCCTACGCCGTTGACGCCGATAATCAGGTAAATGGTCAGTGGGGAAGCGAAATCCGTTTCTTCCGGCACATGTTCCACTAAAAATTCCGTGATGATAGATTGTAATTCGATTTTTAAATCTTCGCCCTCGGTGATTTTTTTCTCTTTCGCATTTTCCCGCAGGCGGTCAATAATGTCCATAGACGTTCCGGCACCGACATCGGCGCTGATGAGCGCTTCCTCCAGTTCGTCAAACAACTCGTCATCCACCTTTTTAAATTGTTTAAACACCTGCTCAACGCGCTCTGTAAATACTTGTTTTGTCTTGGTTAGCCCAATTTTCAGCTTATCAAAAAATCCCATATGTTTGTGCTTCCTTTCTATTTTATTGCGCCGCGGCAAGTTTATCACTAATATCAATGGAAAGCAGGCTGGTCACGCCTTTTTCCTGCATGGTCACGCCATAGAGCGTATCGGCAGCTTCCATCGTTCCTTTCCGGTGTGTAATAACGATAAACTGTGTGCGCTTGGAAAAGTTTTTCAAATAGTCTGCAAAACGGAACACATTGACGTCGTCCAATGCCGCTTCAATTTCATCAAAAATGCAAAAATACGTCGGACGAATCTGCAAAATTGAAAAGAGCAGTGCAATTGCCGTAAACGCTTTTTCACCGCCGGAAAGCAAGGTAATGCTTTGCAGTTTTTTGCCCGGCGGCTGTACATCGATTTCAATACCGCTGCCCAAAATATCCTCCGGATCGCTGAGTCGTAATTCGGCATGTCCGCCGCCAAACAGGTCGCGGAACGTTTTTTGAAACGTGCCGCAAAGTTGTTTAAAATTCTCTTCAAACAGCTGTGTCATGGTCTGCGTCATTTCCTCAATCAAGGCTTCCAGACTCTGCTTTGCTTCTACCAGGTCGTCCAGTTGTTTGCTCATAAATTCATAGCGTTCTTTCACCTGTGTATATTCTTCAATCGCTTCGACATTGATGGGGCCTAGCAGTTTGATTTGCTGGCGAACCTCCAAAAGCTGTTTGCGGTAAGCGGAAAAATCATCCACTTCTTTCCGCAGCGAAGCAGCGGTAGAATAGGTCAATTCATAGGAATCCCACAATTTTGCCAGCGTATCATCTTTGGCAGACAACAGCTTTTCCTGCTGCCCCTGGACACGGAGCAGCTCCGCCTGTAACTTTAACTGTTCTTCATGATATTCACGGACTTGCACATCGATTTCGTCCAGTTTTGCATCAATAGCGCTGCGTTGCCGGGTCAGTTCTTCCAGCGCCGCTTCCGTCTTTGTTTTATTCTCTTTTAGCCGCTGCATTTCCTGCTCATTTTGAGAAATTGTTTGGGTAAATTTCTCAATTTCTTCCGCAAGCTGCGCCGTTTCCGCTTCTCCGCTTTGGATACTGGATTGTAGGGAAGCGAGTTCTGCTTCCGTGTCCTGCTTTCGCTCTATACAGAGCTGCTGGTCGTGCTGCAGACTGTTCAAATGCAGTTTTTGTTCACTGATAGCGTCCTGTTGCTGCGAGCAGCGATCCACTGCTGCTGCCCGCTGCTGCAAAAGCGCCGTTTCCTGCCCGAGCAAGGTTTTCATTTCATCCGCCAACGCTTGGTTTTGCTCAGTCAAAGTATCTGTCGTCTGGTCTGCACGCCCGGTGCGGGCAGATACAGAAGTCCACTCCGTTTCCAGATTGTTACAAGCCATCTCCAATTGCCGGAGCTGCTGCTGTGCGTGCGAAAGTTCCATTTCACCGGCGCTGCCGCGGTTTTTGCTTTCAAACAACGCCCGCTGGCTGTCCGCCGCTTCGTCTGCCGCGGTCTCCGCTTGTGATTTCAGTGCGGGAAGCTGTTTATCGAACGCTAAAATCTGTTCAGACAAGGCTGCTGTCTTTTGTTCCAACTCCTTAATCTGTGCGCCACGGGATAATGCACCGCTGACGCGGTTCACGCTTCCGCCTGTCATGGAGCCGCCGGGATTCAGCAGCTCGCCTTGCAGTGTGACGATTTTCATGCGGTGCTCCGTTGCCTTTGCCAGTGCAATGGCGTGGTCGATGGTATCCATGACAACGGTGTGCCCCAACAGATTGCGTATGATGTCGCCGAATTGGTCGCGGGTTTTCACCAAGTCGCAGGCGATACCGATATATCCTTCGGCATTTTGTGCCTGCCGGGCATTTTGCAGGATGGTAGGTTTCATTTCACTGACTGGCAGAAACGTTACGCGCCCTTTGCCCGATTGTTTCAAATAGGCAATTGCGGCTTTCGCGTCCTGCGGCGTTTCCACGATAATGTGGTTCATCGCGCCACCGAGAGCGGTTTCTATGGCAACAGTGGATTTGGTGTCCGTCTCAATGAGACTGGAGACCGGTCCGTAAATCTGCCGCTTTTGCAGACTGCCGCGTTTGTATTCTGTCATGACGGCTTTGACGCTGCGGGAGTAGCCGTCATAATCTTTTTCCAACTCTTCCAGAACGTGCTTTTTGTTGGAAAGCGTATTGTATTCATTCTGCGCGCTTTCCCGCTGGCGCAGCCGCTGTGTATAAGCAGCTTGTGCCTGCCGGCTCTGCGCGTCCTTTTCTTTGTATGCGTCTGCTGCATCCTGCTGTGCCTGCTGCAACTTTTGATGGTTTTCCTCCAATATTTGCAAGGCCTGCCATCCCTGCGCCAATGCCTGTTCGGCGTCTGTCTTTTGGGTTTGCAGTGCGTCCAAGCGCTCTTTTAACGTGTTGGAGAGCTCCTGGCTTCCAGTAATTTGCGCAAGGTTTGCGGATTGCTGCTCTTTCTTTTCCGTCAGCGACTGGCGAACCGATTCCAATTGCGCTTCCAGCTCGTGTAGGTTTGCGGTATCCGCTGCAAGCTGCGCTTCCAGGGCTGCTAATTGTTTTTCACCTTCATCAAGCGCGGCAGTATGCGTATCTAATTGGACGCTGCGCTCTTGAAGCGTCTGTTTTAGCGTATCCATTCGCTCCGCTTGTATGCCTTTTTCTGCACTGCGCCGTGCAATAGCGTTTTTGTGGTTGTCAATATTGGTGCGCAGAACATTAATTTCTCCTTCCAATCGTACCACTTCATTGCCCGCATTGTAAGCTGCGGCGCGCCGGCTGTCCATATCTGCGTCCAGTTCGCGCAGCTGCTGTTTGATTTGTTCCGCCTGCGCTTCCGCTGCCTGGTTTTTACTGATGCTTTCCTGCCTTTGCCCTTCCACAATTGCAATTTTTTCTTCCACTTGTTTCAAGGACTGTTCCGTTTTATCAATGTCATGCAGCCATACATTGACTTCCAGTTCCTTTTGTGATTCACGCAGCGCGAGATATTTTTTTGCCTTTTCGCTCTGCGCCTTTAATGGGCCGATTCGACCTTCGATTTCCGCCAGAATATCACTCACGCGGAGGATATTTTCTTCCGATTGGTCCAGCTTTTTCACCGCTTCATCTTTTTTATAGCGGTATTTGGTAATGCCGGCGGCTTCGTCGAAAATGTGGCGGCGGTCGGTGGATTTGACACTAATAATTTCATCAATTTTACCCTGTCCCACAATGGAATATCCGTCCCGCCCCAGACCGGTATCCATGAAAAGCTCATAAATATCTTTCAGACGGCAGGGAGACTTGTTGATAAGATACTCGCTTTCGCCGGAGCGGTACACACGGCGTGTAACGCTGATTTCCTCAAAGTCCAACGGCATGGTGTGGTCGCTGTTGTCCATGACAATCGTAACCTCGGCAAATCCGACAGGTTTGCGCGTCTGTGTGCCGGAAAAAATGACGTCCTCCATTTTGGAGCCGCGCAGCGATTTCGCGCTCATTTCTCCCATCACCCAACGAATGGCGTCGGATATGTTGCTTTTGCCGCTGCCGTTGGGTCCTACCACTGCTGTAATACCCGGCTTAAATTCTAATTTAACTTTATCTGCAAAGGACTTGAAGCCTTGTGCTTCCAGCGCTTTAAAATACAAAGAACCACTTCCTTTTGTTTTATCCCCAAATGCCTTTCATCAGGCGGTTGATTTCCTCTTTCCGCTTTTCGGTGGCGTCCCGGTCAACCAGGTAGGCGTCCCCGTCTTTTTGCAGTACATCGCCTTCCTGTGCGTCCGGCGGCAGCAAGCGGCGGGGAATCTCCAGCATGGTATCGTTCGCTTCAACAACAGCAATGTCGCCCTCAAACCGGTCAATAATATACATAGCGTTATGCCCCTTTCTGTACGCTAAGCGTACCGTTATCAATGAAAATGACAATGTTGCCGTCCAGGTCGGTACGGTAAACCGTCATGCCCAGTTGTTCATACCGCTGCAGCACTTCCTCATGCGGGTGCCCGTAGCTGTTGTCTTTCCCGCAGCTAATCACAACGATAGAGGGAGAAACGGCACGCAGAAAGTCAGCGGTATTGGAAGTATCGGAGCCGTGGTGCCCTGCCTGGAACACGTCGCTTTTCAAAGAGTTTCCAAAATTCGATAGGATAATCGCTTCGCTTTCCTTTTCATTGTCGCCTGTAAACAGAAACGTTTTGCCGCCCAGCGTCATTTGAATGGTGACGGAATTGTTGTTGAGGTCGCTATATTCCCTGTCCGGGAATAAAACGTGCAAGGTTGCATCGCCGATTGTGAACGTATCGCCCACTTTTGCAGGCTTTATGGTAACGCCGCGCTGTTG
>CBCTHD010000028.1:0-11429 GCA_965146615.1 uncultured Clostridia bacterium | reverse complement strand
TCCGCCGTCCTCGTTGTAACTTTCCGCAAACTGAACTGCCGCATCTCTAACATTTTTCCAGAATGCTGTTGACTGAATATCCTCAGGTCCGTTGTCTATATAGTCGCCAAAATAGATGACTATCGGTATATTGGCATCGAGAAACTTTTTGTACTGCTCCGAACCGACCTCCGGTGTGCCACCCGGCTCAATTGCAACGATTGCCGCAACATTTTCCGTGTCAACATCCCAGCCGACTCTTCCACCCTGCGAATGGGTTACATATATGCTCTTTTTGCCGGTCTTTTCCTTAACATCCTTCATGACTTCATTCATAGCCGCTACATTAACTGCTTGGTCAAAGCTCCCGGTATTTGGTGTCATTTGACGGAAGAACTGGTTCTGCGCTTCCTCACCTTCGGGGAACTGCGATCCTTCATACCGCTCAGGCGCAACGCGTCCGATACGGAAATGTGTGTACCATGCCTGATCTCCAGGCATATATTCCTTAGATTCTGCTGACCATGTGTCGATGGAATCGTTTGTCATCGCAGAAGTTGAACCCGCTTCTCCTCTGCGCGGCTGGTCTACCAAGAATACGCTGTGTCCCTTTCTAAGAAACGATGTGGACCAACCTTCTCTACCATCGGGAGTTGTCATCCATCCCATACGCGATTGTCCGTAGCCATGTAGGAATACCATTGGCAGTCCGGTTTCATTTTCGGGTATCTGATAAAGCACGTTTGCATGGTCTACATGCGCGGTATTTCCGGCACGTGTCGCATCGAGCCAATTGGTGGTTTCATCAAATTCACCCTCCACCGGCTCCGTTACCGTACCTCCCGACGAAAACATGCCTTCCTCTTTTAAAGACAGAGCAGATGTATCATCCTTCTTTGTCGATAAGATGATGGTATCATCCTGGAAATCCACATCAAAACCGCCGATGACCTTTGCAATATCACGCAGCTTGAAATACGTGTAATCGTCCACATTGTAACCATCAATGCTGACATTTTGACCGTCAAGCTGTACAGGATACGTGTTCGGCGCTGTTACCATGTTTGCTGCAGCCGCTCCAATCATAGTAAAGGCAGCCGCCCCTGATATAAAGCCGGTGATAAAATTTCTTTTCATAGTAATGTCCTCCTTAATAACTTTCGTTTAAAATAGTTAAAATATCTTTTTCCGTCATGTGCTTGTAACTTCCCCGTGAAATGTTGCAGCTTGCTGCAATTTCGGATAATAGTGCTTTGTTATCTATTCCGAGCTCCTTTAGCGTGGTCGGAAGACCGATTTCTGCGATAAAACGCTCAAGCGCTTGAATGCCCTCTAAAGCAAGCGCGCACTCTTTTTTCCCGTCAGACGAAATATCCCATACATTTTGTGCGAATCGTGCGAATTTTTTCGGATTTTCCTTATAAATATATCGGTAATATACCGGTTGAATCACCGCTAAACCACAGCCGTGATTGCAGTCGGTGTATACTCCTATCTGATGTTCAATTTGATGCGCTTGAAAGTCTGTCCGTTTACCGAGCTTTATAATTCTGTTTTCTGCCATCGAGGACGCCCACATCAGATTGCTTCTTGCCGTGTAATCTTCTGGATTTTCAATCGCTTTCGGAAGGTTTTTGACAACGCTTTTCATCAGCGCTTCGGCAATGTCATCCGATACATTATCGTCATCGGGACAGCTGAAGTAAGTCTCCATAATATGACTTAAAATATCAAATCCACCGGAAGCAGTCTGAATCTTCGGAACACTCATCGTATACTCGGGATCCATTAGTGCGAATTTCGGATTGCATTCGGGATAATCCATGCCTGTTTTGATTTTTTTGTCCTGATTTGTAATCACCGCGCCGCCGTTCATTTCGCTGCCCGTCCCCGCCGCGGTGACAATCACACCGAGGGGAATGGGGTCAAAATATACCACGCCTCGTTTTTCCCAATAATCGCTCCAAAGATCGCCGTCATATACCGCTGCCATAGATACTGCTTTGCAGCAGTCCATAACTGAACCGCCGCCGACTCCCAAAATTAAGCCAACGTGATGTGCTCGTACAAGACTGGCACCCTCTAAAACTTTTTGATAGGTCGGGTTTGGCATAATGCCGGAAAATTCTACGATTTCTTTTCCCTCTCCTACAAGTATCTGTCTGACCTCGTCATATATTCCATTTTTCTTGACAGAACCACCACCGTAGGCGAGCATTACCGCCCCTGCGTACGTTTTGATTTTATCGGCAAGAAATTCCTTTACCGAACCACGCCCGAAATATACCTTAGTACTGTTTTCAAAAATGAAATTATTCATAATGCGCTCCTTTCTGTGTTTCTACAAATATTGTAACACGCAGTGAGCGCTTTGAGAAGTTTCAATTAGTTCATCAGCTTCAACCAAAAGGTTAAAACATAAAAGCACCTATCTGGCGTAGATAGGCGCTTCAAATGACTTTTATAAATGGCAAACTTTCGATACGGCAGCAAGAAATTCCTTAACATGACTGGAAGGATTCACCGAATGAAAAATTCCAAACGGAATCGTATAATCCCACTCGACAGGTACAATCTTAATCAGTGGATGAACAGTCTCCCATTTTTGAAAGCCAATCAGAACCGCGTTGCTGCTCTCACACTTATTAAACGCCTCAACATTGAAAAACGGTATGTCCGTCAATTGTATTTGCGGATGCGCAGACCATATTTCATCTCGTATCGCATCGGTACGGCTGTTCCATCCGCGATGTATAAGCATAACATTTTCGCCGTATAATTCAGAGATGCTTATTTTATCTTTAAATGCAAATCTGTGATTAATCGACACCGCACAGCAGATTGGCTCATCCTCCAGTTTAAGCGCAGTACATCCTCTTCTTTCTAGAAATTTCTCGTCAAACCATCCGGAAACAATATCAATATTTTTGCCGAGATTACTAAGTATTTCACGGGCGTTTTCAGGAGTGTTATCAAAGGGAACCATCCTAAATTTTATATCGGGACATATTTCTTTAACGGTAGGCCATAATTCAAGTATAAATTGTCCCGGCGTCATGAGCGATGTTCCTATGCGTATTATCTTTTCCTCCGACTGCATGGCATTATTGGCTCTCACAATAGCGTCTTTTGTATATTTAATCAGATATTTCGCATCACCGTAAATGGAAGCTCCGGCTTTTGTCAGCTTTATTCCTCTGTAGGAACGCTCAAAAAGTTTAAGCCCAAGCTCCTGTTCAAGCAATGTAATTTGTTTCATTACAGCGGTCGGAGAAATATACAGGATTTCGGCAGCTTTAGAAAAACTGCCTGAATCCGCAACTTGAATGAACGTTTCCAAATGTCTGTTGTACATGCTGGCACTCCTTCCGTTCTCCTTGCTTGAAATTATTTTAGCGTTTCTCCATCTTTAAAAGCATTTCCGACTATTTCGCCGATTTTTCGGTAAGTATGATGAAACGTATCAAAAATAATCGGACAAAACTTGTCGAGAGAAATTTCTCCCTTATCATCAAGTATCGTTTCATCGGCACATACATTAACGATTCTTCCGATGAATTTATTTCCGTCAAGCACGTTAATCAGTTCGCATTCCAAAGTTAACGGCAGTTCATTGATAATCGGCGCATTTACAAATTCACTTTTGGTAACGGTAAACCCGGCTTTTTTCATCTTATCCGGCTCGTTTTTCGCGGATACCATGCCTACATAATCACAAGCTGTCACATGCGCCGTGTCCGCCATGCTTACAGTAAACGCTTTATTTAACAGTATATTTTCGGTTGTTTTGTGATTGGACAAATCAACAATAATCTCATCCATTCCAACAATTCCGCCCCATGCTGCATTCATTGCGTTTGCTTTGTCCGTTTCATCATAAGTGCCGATAATCATAACCGGCTGTGGAAACAGCATGGGCTTTGCCCCAAAGTTTTTCCTCATTGATTTTTCCTCCTTTATTCATGAACCTTCAGACCGCAAATCATTTTAACGGTTGAAGGTTTAAAATGGTCTATAATTTCGCTGTGTCCAATATCGAGTTTTTCAATATCTTTCATATCCTTATCATCAAGCGCAAAATTCCATATATCCATATTTTCTTCCATACGCTCCTTGTGCGTTGACTTTGGAATCACGACAACACCGCGCTGCACATTCCATCGCAAAGCCACCTGCGCCGCACTTTTGCCATACTTCTCGCCAATCTTTGTAAGAACAGGATGCGTAAAAATTCCGAACTGTCCCTCTGCAAAGGGTCCCCACGCTTCAACCTGTACACCGTATTCCTTCATATTTTTTATTGCAGCGGCTTGCTGAAAAAACGGATGGCACTCCACTTGATTCACCGCAGGCATCACATTGACATGCAGACAAAGGTCAGTCAGTCTTTCGGGATAAAAATTACATACGCCGATTGCTCTTATCTTGCCTTCTTTATACAATTCTTCCATTGCGCGGTATGCGCCGTAATAGTCACCCATTGGTTGATGAATGAGGTATAAATCCAGATAATCAAGCCCAAGATTATCTAGGGAAGTATAAAAAGCAGATTTTGCTCCCTCATAGCTCATGTCCTGCACCCATAACTTTGTGGTAATAAACAGCTCTTCTCTCGGCACACCGCTTTTTTTAATTGCCTCACCCACAGCCTTCTCATTCATATAAGCCGCAGCCGTATCAATCATGCGATAACCACTGTTTATAGCGTCTATTACTGCCTGTTCACACTGCTTGCTATCGGGCACCTGAAATACACCGAACCCCTCAACCGGCATCTTTACGCCATTGTTTAATGTTACAAATTCCATGATATAACCTCCTCAAAAATATGAAATTCTATTTGTTATGTTTATATTATACCTTATAAATTCTAAAAAGTACAATATTAATTTTGCATTATACTATAAATATAACGCATACTGACTTGAACTGCATTACATTCTGTGGTATAATAGACGTAAAGCGTCTATTATAAATCGAAAGTGCCTCCGCCTCGCCGCGCATAAAAACACGGCAACCGGCGGAGATGCACAAAATTATACCAGTCCGCTTTGCGGACATGGTATAATAGACGTAAAGCGCTATTATAAATCGAAAGTGCCTCCGCCGGGACACGGCTTGGAACCATCCCTGTGCGCAGGGGCGAAAAGCGCCGCCGAATCGTTCCATTGCTGACGCTTGGAACCGTCGATGCGCAAAAGGAGACAGATACTATGTTTGAATTAAATCAATTGGAGCATTTATTGGCGTTTGCAGAATATGAAACACTTTCCAAAGCAGCAGAAAAATTACTGCTGTCGCAGCCTGCACTAACACGTTCCATGCAAAAATTGGAGGAAGCTCTCGGTGTTACTTTGTTTGAGCGTACAAAAAATAAAATTAAATTAAATGATAACGGACTCCTTGCCGTTGAATGTGCGGAAAAAATCCTATATGATGTACAGAATATGATGGAGCGTATTCGTGTATATGACCGCAGCAAGCGTACCATTTACATCGGTTCCTGCGCTCCCGCCCCATTGTGGAAGTTGTCGCCGGTACTTGCAGGATTATATCCAGAGCAAACCATATCTTCCGAACTAAAAAACGCAGAGCAAGTTTATACCGGGCTGAAAAACGGCATATATAATCTTATTATCGCAGCTGAACCTATCAAAGACGACGATGTGATCTGCCGCGAATATTGCAGCGAACATTTAATGCTCTCTCTGCCGCCGGCACACCCGCTGGCTATGTATAAAAGCGTTTCCTTTTCTGATCTTGCCGGCGAAACAATGCTCCTATATTCGGAAATAGGTTTTTGGCATGATATATGCAAAGAAAAAATGCCGGATACGAATTTCATTGTACAGCATGAACGCTCAGATTTTTGCACACTTGTTGCAAATACTGCTCTTCCGTCCTTTACTTCGGACATGGCGTCGGATGAGGACACGGGTACCCGCGTAATGATTCCCATTTCGGATAAGGAAGCTAATCCTACCTTTTTCTGTGCAATTGCTAAAAAGGATAAATTGAAATTTCAAGCTCTGTTAAAACAGCTTGAATAACTAGCTTAAAAACATACTGCCGGACACACACGAACACAAAATAGTGGGATCAAAATGGTTAAATTCCTTTCCAGCAAGGAAATTAAAATATTTTTTTTACGAAAAGTTTGATTATGGTATAGAAATTTAGAGCGCGTTTATTCGTGGATTTTATCTGTACTTTTTTGAAAATTTATGATAGAATACACTAATAAGAATAGGATGTGGTACTATGAACTTTTATAGCGTAAAAGTGATTTATCAACATGTTGTCAGCGGTGATAAAACCCGTACTTTTTTTGAGGAACAAATATTAACCGTAATGGCATCCGACTTTGATGACGCATACGCTAAAGCTGAAAAATATGCAAAAGAAAACTGCGAAAAATATAGTAATCCTTACGGGCATACGGTGCAATCATATTTTAAAGCAGTTGATTGTTTCTTGGCTTTCGATAAGGAAGATGGTGTGCAAGAAATATATTCCTGCATAAAAACGAATAACAGCAAACTCAGTGATGAAGAGTTTGATGCTATTTTGTGCGATCAATGTTCTGCTGACGATATGTATCCGCTTAGGCAGGATAAATTTCATGTAACGCAGAAAAATAAATCGCTCATAGACCCTTGGGAATCGAAAGAAATTGGCTTTTTAACACTTGCCGCCGAGAGATACTCGGTAAGAAAATTTGAAGATAGGCATTTAGAGCAGGAAGTGATTGACAGGATACTTTCCGCTGGTCATGTAGCGCCTACGGGATGCAATTATCAACCACAACGGATTCTTGTTTTGAACTCGGACGAATCTATTGATAGATTAAAAAAGTGCACCAGATGTCATTTTGATGCTCCCACTGCAATGCTTATCTGTTACAACAAAGAAGAAAGTTGGGTTAGGAAATATGACGGCGCATTGTCCGCTCCCGTTGACGCCGCCATTGTTACAACCCATATGATGCTGATGGCACACGCTATCGGCGTCGGCTCCTGTTGGGTGATGCACTTTAACCCCTTCAAAATGCGAGAGGAATTTGACATTCCTGAAACGATCGAACCGCTGGCGCTTCTTGTTATGGGGTATCCTCACAAGGACGCAACCCCCATTGATATGCACACCAAAGTCCGTCCCATAGATGAAGTTGTGATTTATGATAGGTTTTAACATGGCAACAGCCGATGCTTTAAAAAGCAACGGCTGTTTTTATGTGACCGCTATTCTAATTGACCTTCTCTCACTTCCTTCACCTTTGGCGGAAAGTCTTTGTCAAATTCCTCTACCTCTTTTTTATCAACCTTATACACGTCGGGATCTGCGTATGTGCCGCGGATGGGTTTTGCCTTTTCAATATCCAAAATTTTCACCATAAAAAAAGGGAATTCTTCGTTTTTATCCATTCCTTCATAGAAAATGCCATACTTTGACGCGCTTTCAAAACCATACTTTTTATAATAGTCGGGATTACCCGTAATAAGAACCAACGGGTATCCCAGTTCCCTCGCCTTATCCAAGGTATAGCTGATTATTTTTTTGCCGCAACCTTTCCCCTGGTGTTCCGGCAGCACACTGACAGGACCAAAAATGATAACAGGATATTCATCTACTTTTGCCTTCGCATAGACAATGTTTGCAATGATTTCTCCGTCCGCCTCCATAACATAGTCGAGTTCTGGAATAAAACATTGATTATTACGCAATTTGTGAAGCACATAATGCTCGACGCATCCCGGACGGTAAACATTCCAAAATGCCTCTCTGGTTAAGTTTTCCACCTCTCTGTAGTCTTTCTTTGTTTCTAATCGTATCTGCATTTTCTTCTCCTCCAAAATGAATTTTTCTTTCAATTCCGCGAGGATTTGTATTGTATCAAACCTCCCGGCTCAATACAATCTCCATTTCTCATTTAATACGTCATTTTTTCTTTTTCTTCGGTTCCGGCAATTCATCATACATTGCCGTAAATAGTTTGGTCAAAAATTCTCTGTCGTCAATATCGTCAACTAACAGCATTTCCTTTGCACCGTCATACGGCGGCTCAAGATTTGCACTTGGCAACATTTTAACAGCAGACGGCACAGGCTTTACCAAAAGCCTGTCATCACAAACATAAGCTGCTATCTTCTCGCGGTAATAAATAATGTATTCTCCCATCATCATGCGATGGGTAATACCGTCAAGCTCTGACAGTTGCTCCAAAATATAATTCAAATATTCTTTCCTCGTAGCCATGATTCATCCTTCCTTTATGCAGACATATCGCCAAACGTTTTACACTCCCTAGCTAAGCGGGTTCGTCACCCGCATTTACCATAATTGCGAATAGGATTTAGACAACTTCATTATACAGTAAAACAAACAACCGGGCAACCCTTTTTTTCGGATTGCTCGGTTGTTTGTTGCTGCCTTCATGCGACAGCCCCGTTGAATGCAGCGAAGTTAGCTGCAACGTTGTGACGGCGCAAGCCGGAATCATCCCCCCTTTTGAGGTGGATGCGGACATGCGCCGCAGATGGGATATTTTTGTTATTGAATTTTCTTGGATTTCGCAAGGGGTAGCAGCGTTTCCATATCTTTGAGCCACATAAACTTCACGGAGTGCACATTTTCTTTGCCATAGGACGGGTTATCCGCCAGAACCTCCGTAATGCCCTCGCTTTTTGACACGCTGCTGACGGTCATTCCGATCAACGCGCCCGTGGTGTCATATGCCGCGGCAATCAGCCGCGTATCATCCTTGGCGTCGCCGGAGGATAGCGTCACTTTTACCTGTTCGTTGGAGGTAATATCGCCTATACTAACCGCGCCGCCGTTTGCAGCGGTAACAGCCGTAATCCGTGCCGCGTCGTCCACCGTTATATCCGCGTAGATTTCTTTTCCGGTTTCGGTGGCAAGCATCACATTTTCCACATCAATGCTTCCGTCGGCAATAAGACTGTCCCGTTCAAAGCCGTCGGCATTATACAGAATGATGTGTATTGATTTCTGCGCCGCGTCAACCTCTTGCAGCAAAACAACACTGTTCTGCGCTGCGGTGATGTTCGGTGCGTTGTCGCCGGTATAGCACAAAGTAATATCCATTGCCGTTATTTTATTCTTTTGATTTGTGACGGAAACGCTGTTTTCACTGTATGTCACAATTTCAACATCGCGCTGTTTTTGAATCATTTCCTTCTGGTCCAGAAACGCGCCCGCCGCGCTTTTCAGGCTGCCGCGCCAATCCGCATCAGGCGTCAGCCCCAGCGCTTTCGCCACAATGGACGATAAATCCCGCGTCTGGGTTCTCGTCGTATCCTCTTTTTTCAGCGTCTCGTCCTCGATCTCGCCCTGCCACGTGTACCCGCTCCGAATGGTTGGTCCGGAAAGCGTGACAAAACTATATAGCTCCGACGGCTCGGTCCCGCCGTGATAGTGGCTTTGTCCACCGTGGTCCGTCGTCACAATCAGAATGGTGTCGTCTTTGATCTCGTCGTTGTTATAAATCGCTTCATATATGGTCTTAATCTGGTTGTCCTTGTTCTCGTGCGCTTCCTTATAATAAGATTCCGAATAGAACCCGTTTGCCGCATCATGCCCAATGTGGTCCATTTCGTCCATATGAACAAACATGATCGACATGTTTTTGGTATCCCCGTTGGCAATTTGCGCCGCAACGCCGTCCGCGATATAAGAATCTCGTCCATCATACGCATAACGTGAGCTATATGGCACGGACCATACGCCGATGGACTGCTCGATAATGCCCATGTCGATTGCCGTCCAGTTGGAATTGGACATCAGATTCCGGTTCGGCATCTGTTCTCTTGCCAGTTTCATGAACGACTGCCACGCGCTGTCCTCCTCCGGGAAATATTTGTCGCCGGCATCGTCATTGTCGATGCGCTGCACCAGCGTACTGGTATCAGAGGGCGCGTCATAGTAGTTATATCCGTGCAGAATGGCCGTCCAGTTCGGCGCGGACATGGAAGGATTGCAGGGAAGCACATCAAACGTATACGCCGCGTCCGGCAGAAT
Source organism: uncultured Clostridia bacterium (assembly GCA_965146615.1). Lineage (GTDB taxonomy): Bacteria > Bacillota > Clostridia > RUG12999 > RUG12999 > JAAWTG01. Next base: position 1,412 of record CBCTHD010000028.1, on the reverse strand, counting down.
GGTGTTTTCAAAAAATGTCCAGCACTTGTCCTCCGGCTTTCCGCCGATGGTGGAAAACTTCACTTCATTTCCGCTCGGACCGCCGCTCGCGTTGGAGTATTGATACCACGCGTCCACCGGGTCGACGGAGTTGCCCGCCCCGTCTATGCCCACAACAAACACACGTTTGATGGGATAAAATCCGGATTGCGCCGCAATGCTCTTGAGCGTCTGCTCGTCGCTGCCATCGGCCGCCGCTTTCGCCACGTCACCCACCGAAATCAGCCCGTCGCCGTTTTTATCCTCGGCCGGATTGGTGTGGATGATGAGATTTCTGTTATTTATCGTGCACAGCGCCTCATCTACCGCAACGCCGTTGATTACCGGCGCGGTGATTTGCAGCAGCGTTTCCTCTGCGCTGTCGTCCTTGACTCTCAAATAAAACGAGTTAATGACCGTCGCGTCCGCGTCATATTTATTGTCGGACGACATCGTTTTTCCCGGCGACGCACTAACCGCATAGACGCCCGCCGCGTTGACCGCCGTAACCGGATTCCCTTTGTAGTCTAACATCTCGACAACATCTTTATCAAACAACACGTTAAACGAAAGGGAAGAAATCAGCATATTGCTGCTGCCGGTGTTCAGATGTGTAAATATTCTGCAAGTGGCGCCGCTGTTGGTTTCCTGCGCGCCGTTGAAACTGAACGTATATGGCTGCAACCCATCGGCAACCGTAACGGTGACCGCCTTGGTGTGGTCGCCCTGCGAAAGCAGAATTTTTGTTTCTCCCACGGAAACGCCAACGATTTTCACACCGTCCGCAACGGATACCGACGCGATATTATCATCGGCCGACACCGCGGTGATCCCGGTCGGGTCATCAATTGATAGTTCCATCTGCGAACCGACCTTGACCAGATATTTGTTGGCGCCCGTCTCAATGGTGCCGTTGGTATAGGTAATGATGGGGTCGAATGTGAAATGGTCGGAGCCGTTGCCCGCAATGCAGTTGAACCGGAAATAGACCGTTTCGCCCTGTTTGACGGCAATGATTTTGTCCAAGTCATAGCCGCCATTATTGTTTGCAATGGCGGACAGCAGCGTTTCATTGCCGAGCAGCACTGTCATTTTCACGCCGTCGCTTGTTGCGGTGTTGGTGTTTTCAAAATGCCCCGCAAGGTTGACATATCCATCGGTTGGCGCCGTCCACGATATTGCAACGTCATGATTGACGCCGGGGTGGCAGTTGGTGCTGTCGCCGCCAATGCGCGTAAATCCTTCGACGTCGGTGCTCCATTCATCGCTGGTGGTGCTGTGCTTTTCAAAAGGTACATAACTATTCGTCCCCACCGGCACATAGACAAAGCCCCAGCCCTCCGAGGACGGGTTGCTGTTTTTGTCGGCTCTTGTTGACATTTGATACTGCGCGC
>CBCTHD010000027.1:0-11457 GCA_965146615.1 uncultured Clostridia bacterium | reverse complement strand
ATTTAGCATTTCTTTATGTTTTGGATTGTGCTCACCGTCGCGATTTTCACTTTGCAAAATCTATCTTCCATCTATAAGCAAAGGGGGTGTATGCATATTCATACACCCCTCTTGCCTTTCATATTAATTATTTGTTTTTACGAATATATTCGTCCATTGCGGCTGCTGCATTTTTTCCGGCACCCATTGCAAGAATGACTGTCGCTGCACCGGTTACAACATCTCCCCCAGCGTAAACGCCCTCTTTAGAGGTTTGTCCTGCTTCATCTTTCACAATAATACCGCCCCAGGTCTGTGTCTCCAGCCCCGGCGTTGTTGCTTTAATTAGCGGATTCGGTGTCTGCCCAATAGCAATCACTACCGTGTCCATCGGCAAAACTTCCTCCGAACCTTTGATCGCAACCGGTCGTCTGCGTCCCGATGCGTCCGGTTCTCCAAGTTCCATCTTCACGCATTCCATCCCGGTTACCCAGCCATTTTCATCGCCTAAAATCCGCACTGGATTTGTCAGCATTTTAAACTGAATTCCCTCTTCTTTTGCATGATGGACTTCTTCCAGACGCGCCGGCATTTCTTCTTCGCTTCGACGATAAACAATAGAGACTTCTTCCGCACCAAGCCGTTTTGCGCTTCTCGCTGCGTCCATCGCAACGTTACCACCACCTACAATGGCTACTTTATTGCCAATTTTAATCGGCGTATCTGTTTCCGGAAATTTATATGCCTTCATTAAGTTGATACGAGTCAAAAATTCATTAGCAGAATAAACCCCATTGAGATTTTCTCCCTCCATTTTCATAAAAGAAGGCAGACCTGCTCCCGATCCGATAAAGACCGCACGGTAACCGTCCTCCAGCAATTCATCGACAGATACCACCTTGCCGACGACCATATTGGTCTCAATGGTCACACCCAGCTTTTTCAATGCATTAATTTCCTTCTGCACAATTTCTTTTGGCAGGCGAAATTCCGGTATTCCATACATCAAAACACCACCCGGCGTATGGAATGCTTCAAATACAGTTACTTCATAGCCGAGTTTTGCTAAATCGCCAGCGCAAGTGAGTCCTGCCGGTCCTCCGCCAACAACAGCAACTTTAATTCCGTTGGACTCTGGTTTTTGCATCTCTTCTTTACCATGATTCATGCGATAATCCGCCGCAAATCGTTCCAGTCTGCCAATTCCAACTGGATCCCCCTTGATTCCCCGCACACATTTTCCCTCACACTGGTTCTCTTGCGGACATACACGTCCACATACGGCAGGAAGTGAATTGGTCTGAGCAATTACATCATAAGCGCCGTCAAAATCACCCTCTGCAATTTTGGCAATAAAATCCGGAATCTGCACATTGACAGGACAGCCGTTTACACAGGGCGCATGTTTACAATGCAGACAGCGCGTTGCTTCCTCCATTGCCATTTCTGGTGTATATCCCAGCGCAACCTCTTCAAAGTTCTTATTTCTGACCTGCGGCTCTTGTTCCGGCATCGGAACTTTCTTCAGTGACATATTTGGCATCGCATCATTCCCCCTCTTTCATCAAATGGCAACCAGCCTCACGCGCAAACTTTTCCTCTTTCTGGAACATTCTGGAGCGCCGAATTGCTTCATCAAAATCTACTTGATGTCCATCAAAGTCCGGTCCATCCACACATGCAAACTTAGTTTCACCGCCCACCGTCAAACGACAGCCACCGCACATTCCGGTTCCGTCTATCATAATGGGGTTCATGCTGACAATGGTCTTGATATTATGCTTTTTCGTCACGTCGCAAACCGCTTTCATCATCACCAAAGGACCTATTGCAATTACCAAATCATACTGATTACCTTCCTGAATTAGATTCTCCAAAACGTTTGTCACAAATCCCTTTGTGCCATTGGAGCCATCGTCCGTTGCAACAACGCAGCGATCACTGCATTCCGTTAATTCTTTTTCCAGAATAATTAAATCTTTGTTGCGGAATCCGGTAATACTATGTACTTCCGTTCCCAAACGGTGTAGCTCTTTTGCCTGGGGGTACGCAATAGCCGTCCCCAATCCACCGCCTATCACAGCGACTTTTTTATATCCACCCAAATGGGATGCCACGCCTAAGGGCCCAACAAAATCCTGCAAGCATTCGCCTTCTTCCAATTGATTTAGGCACTGCGTCGTTTTGCCGACGATTTGAAATATAATAGTAACCGTCCCTTTTCCCCTATTATAATCTGCAACCGTTAGCGGAATCCGCTCTCCGTTTTCATTGACGCGAAGGATAATAAATTGACCCGGCTGCGCCTTTTTCGCAATTAGCGGCGCTTCAATTTCCATCAATGTCACAGACGGATTTAGCGCTTCTTTCCTCACAATTTTATACATGCTGCCGCTTCGACCCCTTTCTTTATACATACCACATCAGGCAGCCACCTACTGCGGCGCATGCACCTGACAAATTTCTCATACCTATCATATTACTATAAATCGAAACAAAATTCAATAGGTAAATTACAAAAAATACTACGCATGTTCCTCTATTTTTCTGTAACACAATTCTATTTGACAAGCTATGCCACTTGGTGTATAATAAAATAGGTTATGGAAACGGTAAATCTGGAAGCTGTTTCTTTTCATTTTGAGTACTGATATAGGAGGTGCGGACATAGTGGATGCGGATCCCCGAACGTGGATAAAACAAAATAACAAGAGGACGGGCATCACTGTGCCGGTACATGTTTTGTCGCCCGTCCGGTAAAGGAGGCAGAACATGGTAAACTACTACAAAACAGTCGATGGGCGAATCAATGAAATTGATATGCCGGAAAATGGTTGCTGGATTAATTTGATCGACCCTACCAAGGAAGAACTGGACTATGTTTCTTCCAATTTTCAAATTGAGCAAGATTTTATTGTTGCTGCACTTGACGATGAAGAAACTTCCCGTATTGAACTGGAAGATAACCAAACCTTAATGGTAATTGACATTCCCATTGCAGATAAAGAAAACGATAATATGATTTATTATACGCTGCCACTTGGGTTTATTATTACAGAAAATCATATTGTGACTGTCTGCTTGAAGGAAAATTCCATTATTAAAGAATTTTCTGCGGATTTAATCAAAAATGTGCACACAAATTTGAAAACACGCTTTGTGCTGCAAGTGTTTTATAAAGTAGCTGTTAGATTTTTACAATATTTGAAACAAATCAACAAAATGTCTGGCGAGATTGAATCGAATCTACATGTCTCGATGAAAAATAAAGAGCTTATTCAGTTGTTGGATTTGGAAAAATCCTTGGTTTATTTTTCCACCTCTCTTAAAGCGAATCAGGTGACAATGAAAAAGGTAACGCGCGGCAATTCCCTTCGTCTTTATGAGGAAGATGAGGATTTGCTGGAGGATGTGCTGATTGAAATTGATCAGGCAATTGAAATGTGTAATATTTACAGTAGTATCCTCAGCGGAACAATGGACGCATTTGCTTCTATTATCTCTAACAACCTGAACATTGTCATGAAACGTATGACGTCCATCACGATTGTCATGGCAGTGCCCACCATCATTGCCAGTATCTATGGTATGAACATTCACAACGGAATCCCCTTAGACCAATTCTGGTGGTTTCCGGTGTTCTTATCTATCTTAGCTTCTGTGATTGTTTCCATTGTATTGAAGAAAAAAAATATGTTTTAAAAGGGAACCCGGCACAAAAGTGCCGGGTTCTTTGTTGGTATAACGTTTATAAAATATTTCATCACTGGCTCATAATTTTTTTAAAATATCTAATGTGTGGTTAGATACACCGACAATATTCTGATTCTCGCAAATCGTAAAAAGATACTCTAGATATTTTTGATAGAGACTTTCTTCCATTTGATCAATTTGCTCTTCGTAGTAATGAGTAAACATATCCGTTCCTACATAATGCAGCCGTTCACAATACAGATTTTCATCTAATGCATCAATTTGTTCTTTCCGGTGCAATTCAAAAATTCCGGCCGGATTGCTGATTGGCGTGTAATTTTCGGTATTTAATAGATGATTTTCCACTAAAAAATCATACAAATTGCGGATAAATCCTGCTTGTACCATCGATGCATCAAATTGGCAATAAGCCACAAACATAGTACCGCCGCTTTTCGTGACGCGTTGCGCTTCCCGCAAACATTGGAGTTTTTCTTCTGTACTAAACAAATGATACATGGGACCCAGCACCAGCGTGATGTCAAACGAATTATCCGCATACCCAGACAAATCCAACGCATTTCCTTGTACAACGCGCACATGGTCAGAGGGTTGTAGTTTTTGCCGCAATATCTCTAAATTTTTTTGAATCAATTCCACCGCGTCTACTTCAAATCCCCTACGCGCATAATGCAGCGTATAAGCGCCCGTCCCACATCCTACTTCTAAGATCCTGTCGCCTGCTTTTATGTATTTGTCAATATACCTTGTCGTCGTTAAAAATTCGACTAACCCATGCTTAGAGGAAAACCGTGCTTCTTCTAATCCTTTATCATAAAATGAATGCAATACCTCTTCTACGTTCATGCAAACTTCCCTTCCCTCTTTATAACAGCGGAGAGCGACGACTAAACGGTTTCTTCCGTTCATCGTTAAAAATGTCTTTGGATTTCACAATCCAAATGATACCACCTATTGCGCATACCACAAATACAGTTGCTGAAAACCAAGCGCCAAACGTAGTTTGCAGTAAATCATAAGCGACATAAACCGCCGTTTGTATGGCCGCAGCACACCAAACATAGAGCATCTTGTTTTGTCGAATTGCGTACAGCACAATCAGGCAGAGTGCGACCTGAATGATAATTGCTGCTATTGCATTCACACCGGGCAATAAAAACTCCAGTGGCGGCGTTTCTATCAGCCGTTCCTTGTTTTCCACTACATAGGACACTACATTACCAGCTGTATCGTCACCAATCTCCTGATTAATTGTTACCGCTGCCATCATATCGTTCAATGTCTGTATGCCAAAATACATTACTACATACGCAAAACCATATCCCAAGCCAAATGCACAGTTCCCGCGCCATGTGGAAATGTCGCTTATCATGGTTTTATTCATGTAATAGCGTCCAAACGCAAGCAAAAGCGCCATCACCGCCGCTTGGAGGAAACTTGCCAGCCACAGGGTCTGATTCAGAAATGCGCTTATTCCGCCGATGCTAAGCAAGGCACTGAATAGCAGCATCCATATAATTTCTGTGATACAAAACAACGACACTCCCACAAAAATTCCCTTAAAGGAAATTCTCTTGGTAACGCATAAAAAAATAATAACGCCCAACGGCAGAATAGTCGACAACAAAAACGATGTTGACATCAAAAATAATGACATGGGATCAACCATTGCTTACGCCTCCATTTTTCATCAAAGTATTAGTATCATTATATACCATTTTTGTCGCTGTGTAAATACTTCTTCAAAAAAAAGCGCCCGCCTGCGGCTCGGTTACTTTTGGTGAGATTTACTAAACTACGGTTTTATTTGCAGGTTACGCTGGGCGTTCTTGCAAAATCTGCAAAAAAATCTTTTATTTTTACAGTCGTTATGATATAATATTGTATAATCGTTGATACCGTATTGGTGGTATCATAATATTTTTAACATCATAGGAGGTATACTACATGTCCATTAAAATTGGTATTGCAGGTTATGGTAATCTGGGACGTGGCGTTCAGTTAGCAATTCAGCAGAATCCTGATATGGAGCTAGTTGGTATTTTTACTCGCCGGGATCCCAAAACACTGGCACCTGTTCTTCCCTGCAATGTGTATTCTATAAGTGAATGTGAATCCTGGAAGGATAAAATAGACGTTATGATTCTTTGTGGCGGCTCTGCTACTGATTTGCCCGAACAAGGTCCTGCGTTTGCAAAATTGTTTCACACGGTAGACAGCTTTGATACGCACGCTAAAATCCCTGAATATTTTGCCGCAGTGGATCAAAGTGCAAAAGAAAACGGGCATATTGGATTGATTTCTGTTGGTTGGGATCCCGGACTGTTTTCCTTGCAGCGTGCGCTCTTTTCTTCCGTTTTATCGAGTGGAGAGACGTACACGTTTTGGGGCAAAGGCGTCAGTCAAGGACATTCCGACGCAATCCGACGGGTAGAAGGTGTGAAACGCGGCGTTCAATATACTATTCCAATTGAAGAGGCGGTAAATCGCGCCCGCAGCGGAAGTAATCCCGCGTTGACCACTCGCGAAAAGCATTTACGTGAATGCTTCGTCGTAGCCGAGAACGGTGCAGATACTGCTAAAATTGAAAAGACCATTTGCGAGATGCCCAATTATTTTGCAGATTATGACACCATTGTTCACTTCATTTCAGAAGCGGAATTCGAAAAAGAACATCAAGCTATCCCCCACGGCGGTTTTGTCATTCGTGGCGGAAAAACCGGTATAGACGAAACCACGGGGCATGTGATGGAATTTTCTCTGAAACTGGACAGCAATCCGGAATTTACAGCAAGTGTGTTAGTTGCTTATGCCCGCGCAGTTTATCGTCTGGCACAAAGTGGCGAGACCGGCGCAAAAACCGTGCTAGATATTCCGTTTTCGCTGCTGTCGCCCAAATCACCGGAAGAACTACGTGCAGAACTTCTGTAATCAATTTATCACCAAAAGCCCGGATAAAACTGTCCGGGCTTTCTTCACTTCTTCTTTTTTTCATGATATATTTTTATTTTTTCAATTTATTTAATATCTACTTTATGCTTTAATAGATTTAAATATGGATTTGTGCGTTCTGGCACAGAATGCATAAATGTGCATTTTGTGGTGAACAGGGCTTTTCACAAAACCATAGATAATCTGGATGGGAGGAACCAAAATGGCGCCAAAATACAAAAGAGTGTTGTTGAAATTGAGCGGTGAAGCGCTCGCAGGAGATAAAGGTTTTGGACTTGATGAAGATACCCTTAGCAATATATCAGATGTGATAAAAAAATGTGTAGAAATCGGTGTAGAAATTGCTATCGTTGTCGGCGGCGGCAACTTCTGGCGCGGACGCAGCGGCAAAAATATGGACCGGACCCGCGCGGATCATATGGGGATGCTGGCAACAGTAATTAATGCGCTGGCGCTGCAGGATGCACTGGAACAAAAAAATGTTCCTACGCGTGTACAAACAGCAATTGAAATGCGTCAAATTGCAGAGACTTATATCCGCGGGCGTGCGGAACGTCATTTGGAAAAAGGCCGCGTTGTTATTTTTGGCTGCGGTACAGGAAATCCATTTTTCTCTACCGATACAACTGCGGCACTTCGTGCAGCGGAAGTGGATGCGGAAGTGATATTACTAGCCAAAAAAGTGGATGCAGTCTATGACAGCGACCCACACACCAATCCCAACGCCATTAAATTTGATGCTCTGTCGTATATCGACATATTAAACCGCGGACTGGGCGTTATGGATTCCACCGCGACATCACTTTGTATGGATAATGATATTCCAATTCGTGTATTTGGCTTAGATGACGCAAATAATATTTATCGGGCGATCATGGGTGAAGAAATCGGCACCATCGTAAAATAATCATTGGGAGGATTGTATTATGAACACACAATTTAAAGAGGCATATGACAAAGTTGAACAAAAAATGACAAAAGCACTGGAAGTGCTGGAAAACGAATTTGCGTCCGTTCGTGCAGGGCGTGCGAATCCTGCTATTTTGGACAGCGTCCGTGTGGATTATTACGGCGCACAAAGCCCCATCAGCCAGCTTGCCAGTATATCCGTTCCGGAAGCGCGCATGTTGGTCATTCAGCCTTGGGATACTTCTGTGCTCAATGAAATTGAAAAAGCGATTCAGGCTGCGGATTTAGGAATTAATCCAAACAATGACGGAAAAGTAATTCGTCTGTCCTTCCCGCCGCTGACAGAAGAACGCCGCAAAGAATTAGTAAAGGACATTCACAAAATGGGCGAAAATTCTAAGGTTGCTGTGCGTAATGTCCGCCGCGATGCCCTCGATGCTTTTAAGGCACAGAAAAAGAAAGCAGAAATCACAGAAGACGATTTGAAAGACATTGAAGCGGATATTCAGAAATTCACGGATAATTATATTAAAAAAATTGACGCCATGCTGGATACCAAAGAAAAAGAATTGCTGGAAATCTAATCAGTGCTTTTACGGAAAAGGATGTTTGCATGATGTCAATGAAGCAAAAAATATATGGACTGTATTCTTCATTGCAGTCCATTTTCATTAAAAACGTTTCCGTTGATAAGGATAATCTTCCGCGCCATATTGCGATTATTATGGATGGAAATGGGCGTTGGGCTAAAGCAAAGGGCTTACCTCGCAAAGAGGGGCATAAAGCCGGTGCAGAAGCATTGCGTTCTATCGCTGCTTACTGTAGTAAAATTGGCATTGAGGTGCTGACGGTATATGCCTTTTCTACGGAAAACTGGAAGCGTCCCAAAGAAGAAGTGGACGCTTTGATGGAGCTGTTACAGGAGTATTTAGACAGAGCAGATGAATTTTTGATTGGCAAGGATAACCGTATTCGCGTAATTGGTTCGCCGGACGGTTTAAGTCAAAAATTGCTTCATAGAATCCAGGAGTTGGAAGGAAGTACAAAATACAATAAAGGCATGGTGCTCAATATCGCACTCAATTATGGCGGCCGGGAAGAATTAACACAGGCAACGCGGCGTATTGCTGCCGATTGTGCTGCCGGGAAGCTGTCGGCAGAAAAAATTAATGACCGTGTATTGGAACAATATTTGTATACAGCTTCGCTGCCGGATCCCGATTTGATGATACGTCCTAGCGGGGAGTTGCGGTTGAGTAATTTTTTATTATGGCAATGCGCTTATAGTGAGTTCTGGTTTTCTAATATTAACTGGCCAGATTTTACACCGAAACATTTACAACATGCACTGCATGATTATCAAAATCGTAGCCGAAGGTTCGGCGGCGTATAACGGTTTCCTTCTCCGATAACCGCTCACTTTGGAGAAGGTCAATATAAAAGAATTTTGTGAGCAGAAAGCGGATGGTTGTTTATGGGAAAGCGAATTTTGAGTTCGGCAATTGGTATCGTAATTTTATTATTTATATTAATCTCCGGACGGTTTTTGGAATTGGCTCTTGGTATATTAATTTTAATTGCCCTGACCGAAATTTATAAACCGTTTGGCTTCTTTCAAAAATTGCCGCTCTGCGTGATAGGCTTAACGGGCTGCATTGCTATCATCATCGCACTTCATTTCAGCCCTTCCCTGCTTTTGCCCGTTATTTGTGCTATGATGATGCTACTATTAATACTCGCTGTATGTATGCATAAACAAATATCATTTCGAGATATTTCTATTTTGCTGTTTTCCACGCTATACGTAACGCTTCCATTGCTGCATATCCGCTTAGTAGAACAAATGGAAAACGGTAAGTTCTTAATTTATACAGTCTTTATTGCTGCATTCATGACAGATACCGGCGCGTATTTTTCAGGACGTTTTTTAGGCAAACATAAATTGATTCCTAATATCAGTCCCAACAAGACAGTAGAAGGTGCAGTCGGTGGCGTCCTTTCCTCTGTTCTTGGTTTTGTGATTTTCGGTTGGGTGCTCCTGTTCTTTTTTGAAAAACAAGTTAACTGGCCCTCGCTTCTGTTAATTTCCGTGCTGACATCAGTCATCGCACAATTTGGCGACCTATCCGCCTCAATGATTAAGCGTGAAATGAACATCAAGGATTATGGCTCCATTTTTCCGGGACATGGCGGTGTTTTAGACCGGTTTGACAGTGTGATTTTTGTGGCGCCGACTATTTATTATTTACTGAAGTTCTTGCTGCCTATCGCTTAACGGTTGCCCTGGTACTTCAAAGATGGAAAGGAACGCTTTATGAAACAAATCAGCTTATTAGGTTCTACCGGCTCTATTGGTACCCAAACATTAGAAGTAATTGACTGTAATGACGATATGCAGGTGACGGCACTTTGTGCGAATCAAAACGTTACCAAAATGGAAGAGCAAATCCGACACTACAAGCCCATAATTGCCTGTATGATGGACGAAAAAGCGGCGCTAGATTTAAAGACGCGTGTGCGCGATACAGATACCCGCATTTTATCAGGCATGGATGGCTTTATAGAGGCTGCGACGTTGCCGGAAGCAGATACTGTATTGACGGCGGTAGTAGGTGTCATTGGTTTGATTCCTACCATTGCAGCAATTGAAGCCGGAAAAACCATTGCACTCGCCAACAAAGAAACGCTGGTATCCGGCGGATGTCTGGTCATGCCGTTGGCAAAAAAGCACCACTGTCCGATTTTGCCGGTAGACAGTGAACACAGTGCAATTTTTCAATGTCTCGCAGGGCAAAATACCAAACCAGCGAAGCTGATTATCACAGCTTCCGGCGGACCGTTTTATGGCAAATCTGCTGCTGAAATCGCAAATATTCCTCCTGCCAGCGCTCTGAAGCATCCCAACTGGTCTATGGGCGCTAAGATTACCATTGACAGCGCTACCATGATGAATAAAGGATTTGAAGTGATTGAAGCGGCTTGGCTTTATGATATGCCGCTGGAAAATATAGATGTTGTCGTGCACCGTGAAAGCATTGTACATTCTATGGTGCAATTTGCAGATAATAGTGTGATGGCGCAGCTATCTACACCTGACATGAAACTGCCCATCAGTTATGCGTTGACTTATCCTCAGCGCCGACCTTGCCAGGTGGAAGCACTGGATTTTTGTGCACTGCAAACCCTTTCTTTTCAGGCGCCAGACCACGAGACATTTCCCTGTCTGAATCTAGCCAGAAAAGCGGCAAAAATCGGTGGTACAATGCCCGCGGTAGTAAATGCTGCAAATGAAGAACTGGTTTATTTCTATTTACAGGAAAAAATCAGTTTTGCAGATATTGCGTTACAGTTGCGGCGTGTCATGGATATGCATCGCCCGCTTTCTACACCTGTTTTGCAGGATATTTTACAGGCAGATGCGTGGGCACGGGAAATGGTAAAAAAATAATTTGAACGGATATTTTTCCAACTTCAAGTGTATACTGTAATAATGATGATTAGGCTTCTTATGCCTATGCACCCCGGAAAGGATTGACTTCTTTTATGATTACTGTAATATCTACGATTGTTGTTTTTTTAGTGATTATTATGGTCCATGAGTTTGGACATTTTATTGCCGCAAAATCTTTGGGTGTCACAGTCCATGAATTTGCAATTGGTTTCGGACCAACAATATGGAAAAAACAAGGGAAAGAGACACTATATTCCGTGCGTCTGCTCCCAATAGGCGGATACTGCAAAATGGAAGGCGAAGATGAAGACTCCGAAGCGGAGGGCGCACTCAACAATAAACCTGTATGGAAACGACTGATTATCATTTCTGCCGGCGCACTGGTTAATATTTTTATGGGGCTGGTTGTCTTTTTTCTGATTTTTATGCAATCTCCCCAACAGCCTACCTTG
>CBCTHD010000026.1:0-11731 GCA_965146615.1 uncultured Clostridia bacterium | reverse complement strand
CTGATTTTTGGTTTTTCATCCCCTTCGACGCCGTCCGGATTGGCAGTCATAGCATCGTCGGTCTTTGTGTCAGACTGATTTGGAGGATTTTCAGGATCCTTTTTACGCCTTCGGGTTCGCTTGGTTTTCACGGGTTCGGGCTGGTGCTCATCGGGAATTTTCGTCGACTCTTCGTTTACAGGGCTCTCCTGAGCAGGGGATTCGGGAGTTTCCGTATCGGTCTGGGTGACAGAAGTTTCTTCCCCTGAATTCCCGGCGTCTTCAAAACCGGATACGGAAGGCAGTTCATCGCCCGACACGGTCTGGGCAACAGATACATTTTCTGTTGTGGGTTCTGTATCATTTTCGTGCGCATTCGAGTCGACTGCTTTTTCAGATTCGACTTCCGTGTCGGTCTGGGACAGTAAAACTTCTGCTTCTAAATTCTGCCCGGGGTCTGTTAAATTCACTTTGATTTCATCCTCAATCTGAGGGGTGGTTACTTCTTCAGAGGTAACCGTAGTTTTTTTAGCTGGCATAGTTCATACCTCCTTATTAATGTGTTTTGTGTATAAAAAAAGCACCTCAGTTTTCTGAGATGCTGATTTTAGCATTAAATTTTTATTCGGGACTAATCAAATTTTGTATTCTGCGCTCGGCTTCCTTATACACAAGCTCGTCATCACGAATGGAAATAACAATGACTTTCATAACATTGTTTTCTCTTACCAATCCGTAAACAACGCGGTATCCAAGATCACGCAGTTTTATTTTGTAGTAGCCACTCAGTTTGGTAGCGGAATGATTACCAAGCGGTTTTCCGATGCCGTCCGGTGGCGGTAGTGGGCGCAGTGCGGTTTTTTGAATCGCTTTCAAAATCAGTTTACGATTATACGGATCAAGATTCTTCAAATCACGCTGAGCCTCTTTGATATATTCAATCTTCCATTCCATACTAAAGGCTCCTTTGTCATTCGATTTCTACATCCACACCATCCAAATCGTCCTGCGTAATACCAAGTTCTTTCATCAAATCTTCATGAGATATGTTCTCGCTCGGATTATTGTTTGCCATACGGTTTTCTGCCTCGGTATAGAGCATATAATCAGAAAGCATTTCCATAAGACTCTCATACTGCGAGGGAGAAATAAGAACACATGCAGGCTTATTGTTTTTTACAACGATTTTTGTGCCTGTAAGCTCCACTTCATCAAAAATCCTTGCAGCCTCGCCTTTGTTAAAACGGGTAATCGGTATCATAGAATTCATCATTCCTACAACAGACATATTATTCATGCAAAATGCTCCTTTCGGGATTAGTTTTTTCAGTTCCCGTTTATATTATACGCTATAGCAATAAAAATGTCAATAGTTTCGCGATAAAAATATCGTTAAATTTATATTGAAATCAAAATTCACTTGGCGGGGTTGCTGAGCTGTAGAGTTTCCTCTTTGAACTCGGTCTGGTATCGGTTGATTTTTCCGTGTTGTTTTTTTGTTCAGCAGTTTCGGCCGGACTCCGGTCATTAAAATCAAGCGGTTGACAGAAGTCAGTATGAGGAAGCGATGTCGGGTGGTAATCCATGATGGAAACGCGTCGGATTTTTTTGCTCATGGGGTGCTTGGTGTAATCAAATTTATTAAGTTTCAATACATTCTGACCTCTTATTACGCAGAGCAGCTCTTCGTTTGGAAGTCTTAGCACCTCATCGGGAGTCAAAAGCTTTCTTCGACCTTGCCCCTCAGTATGACGATACTGAGGAATAACCTGAGCAACGGCCATTGTTTGCCGCACCGTCATGGTAGTATTGATTTGGATACTCATATCGCCGGCACGCTCTGAGTAAAAGCTTGCCGTTTCACTGTCAGAACATCCGAGCATCAGTTGTAAGTCAGCATTGCCAAGTATCTCAAGCCACAAATTATTGGGATACCGATTCTGAAGCTGTCCCAAGCTCTGCACCGCCATCATTACTTTTATATCCCTTGACCGTATCACGCTTAATGTTCTCGCAAAGTCTGAACCGTCCGCCGCACTTCCGATTTTGCCGATATTGTTAAACTCATCAAGTATCAGATTAACGGGCACCTTGCAGCGCTGTTCGGGAAGCGAGTCTGCATACCGAGTCAGTTTGGTAAACAGAAAGGAAAAGAACAGAGATGACAGGAATGCCATCGTGGTGTTCTGGTCGCTTAATATTATAAAATATGCACATTTGTGCCTGCCGGGTAATGTCAGGTCTATGTCAGACCGACTTGTGATTGCGGCTACGGATTTATTCTGCAGTACCTGCAGCCTGGTTCCAAGCCCGATTATAATGCCCGAACGCACGGTATCGCTGGCTTGGGCAAACAAATTATACGACGCCCGTGCGGGATGGTCCATTGGAAGCTTTTCAAACATTGCGGTAAGCTGCCTTTCACTATACTGAGTCAGAAGTACATACACCGCAGGTAAGTTTTTCATCTCCGAGGATCTCGTGTTGTCAAAATAAATATATAAAACAAGAGCTTTCAATAAATTGGCTTCACCGTTGTCCCAGAAATGATCTCCTTTACCGCTACTGGTATTACCGATTATGACATTGGTCAAATCCTGAGCAAGAAGCGTATCGCCATGTAAGTCTGACATACAGTTCCACGAATCACTATGCTCGGGGTGCACGAGATTAAACACTTTCACCTCATAGCCATTATTTCTGAACAGATCCGCAGTATCCGAATAAAGTTCCCCTTTGGGATCGGTGATTACTACAGACTCATTTCGCTTTATTGCTTGAAAAAGAGCGTTCCGGATAATTGCGCGTGATTTCATGGTTCCCGATGCACCGAATATGGCAATGTGCCGATTGAGTTTGGTATCTTTCGGCAGGCAAATGACATTTCCTTTGTATTCGCCCAAAATTATGCCTTCGTCTTTTGAGGGAGATGAGATTTCAAGGACATCTTTCATTTCTTTTTCGGTCATCCACGATGCAGTACCGTAAGATCCCGTTTTGCTCTTAACAAAACCTCTCGGATCATACTCTTTGCCGTCAAACTTATCATGAAGCTTGATGTATGCAAAGATTGCAGCCCCGATGGTAATAATGAGAAACATTGCTTTAAATCCGTTGGGAGTAAATGACTGCTGCAAGCATTTTATTAAGCTCCAGCTGATTTCCGGCATTGAGCTTTCGCCGAAAATCCCGTCAGACTCAAGCCATGCCGAATAGTTCTCCATCAATTGACCAAGCAGGCCGGACAAATACAGCAGCGCTGCCAAACCCAGTATGACAACGATAACAACTCCTGCCAGCTTTCGTTTACGGTCCATAATGAATTCACCTCCTCAGCCAAGTCCAAGCTCGGTTTCTACCAGACTCATTTCAATAACTTTGACATTTGCGAGCCCTGCAAGATAGTTATCCACATAATCCGCCTGAAAATCAAAGCAAATCACTTCGCTGTCATACCGGTTTAATAAAAGAGCTTCTTTAAACCGGATGAGGCGTGTGACATCGCCATCCAGGTGAGATAAAATATATTTATTATTTATATAGGCGTCGTACTCGAATAATCCAAGTCCGTTTACGATACTGTCAGACTCAAACAGTAAATCAAGGAGTTTTTTACTTGCATCCTCCATGCATATAATTTTTAACAACCTGATTCCAATATCGTTCAGCGGCACAAAATGAACATGCCGGTAAATGCTGTCAAACCGAAACTCAATTCGATTGCCGGACTCATTGGTCACCAGAGTGTCAAGCAGCACTCTGTCAGACTGACCGAAAAGTATCGCCGAATCAATGTCATTAATTCTGGCATTCATTCTAGCTATTTCGATTAAATTGTGCAATGCCTTGAACTCACCCATACCGTTCCACTTCATAACGGAATTACGGGTATTGTATACCGCAAAACATTTCTGATGCGAGAAAACTGCACCAACCATTCGGGTGAACATGGTTTTATTCATCTCGTTCTGTCCAATTTGTTTCAGACACCTTGATGGGTAGAACACGGTTTTGTTCGGTATGAGTGAGAGGAGCGCTTCGTTCTGAAGTTTGGGAAGTATATAGGGCTTATATTCCATACCGGTTCTCATACACATTGCAACTGCCTCGGCAATCCTGTGATTGCGTTCAATATGTGAAGCATCCCCGGAAAACTTCTGGTTCTTGCTGGCATACATATAGAAGGAGATTGCATCGGGTGAAATCCAATTCAGTATGGGAACAGCGTCTTTATACATCCGAATGGTTTTCCCGGCGCCTTTGCCGGACAGATTAAAACATTTGCAATACAGTCTCTCGCCAGACTTGGAATGATACAGCGTGTTTTTCTCTGTAAGTTTACGGACCATTCTTCGTACGCAACGCTCGTTGCCAATCAAATGAAGCGATGAGTACGGGTATTCTCCGACTACCGAAAGAATGGCTGCGAGACTGCCCATATGACTGCCGGGGCGCATATGTATCATTGGTCCTCACCATCGTTTTGTAAGAATTTTTCGCCATCATGACTGCTCTCTTTGGCGCAATTTTGGGTGGCAAAACGCCCCCAAAACGCTGAATTTTTGCGGTTTTGACGCTTGTCAAAAGAAGTGTATTTTTTCTTACCGTAATTCCGGCAGTTTTTACACCTGTTTTTCCCGTGAACTGAATGGCGTTTCATAAAGCTTCACTCCCTCGTCAGGAAATGTTTTTTCTGAGGAAAGCCACATAACAAAATCTTTCCGCGGAACGACATAAACTTCTGTACGCTCATCATTGCATTTGGCGCTGCAATAGTAATGAGAACAAATGTCAGGTCCGTCATCAGACATCACATACAGTGCGATAATATCAGAAACCATGTTGATTTCAATATTATCGTGCTCTCTTTTTTTACGCTCGCTTCTGGATTCATCATACACATGTCTGTAAATCAAAACGCAATCTGTATAACGAACCGGCGATGCGGTCTTGAAGAAATCACTCATCGCAGGATATAAAAACGAGCGGACATATTCAGCAGAGCCTTTGCCTTTTTTGGGAAGCAGCAGCGGTATTCGTACCGAAAACCAACCTTCAAATGTGAATCCGATTTCAAGAGGGATACAGATTCTCATAATATTGTTGACTTCAAGCCCTGCCTGCGGGCAGCCGGTATACGCCGGTAATGCCCGCGTCAGTAATACCAGTTTTTCGGAACTTTCCTCCAAAAGCATTGCTTTATCGTAGGACTCGCTGATTAGCCCTCTGTTATATAAAAAGCGAACATTTTTTATTTGCTCGCCCATTGACTTTATTTTCTTTTCAGTTTTATCCAGAACTTTCTGAAACGAATTTTTTTGTTTCATCAGTAATCCCTCCTTCCGAATAGAATGTTATATCCGGCTCATCCTTCCCATTAAAATCAACCGTCGCAAACAAACAGGGAGCATAGGGCAATTTAAGCTTCGGAGCCATTGAAATATGCGGTATAACAATAATGTACTTCAAATCTTCATCAGGCTGAAGAAGTTTTAACAAATGTTCTTCGCCCTCATATATGGTTACAATCTCATATCCGATGTTATCCTTCAGGAAAAATATCTGCGAAGGATATACCGCAGGATAATGAGCCATCGGCTCGACCTGATTTATAAATTTAAGCAATACCCAGACAGCAAGAATTATTCTTTGGTCGGGCTGACACATAGAATTAAGTCCTAAATAATATCCGCCTTTCACATCGGATATCTGATGCATACGCTTCAAATTTTTTATAATCTTAATTGCCGTCTCCGGCTTTTTCTGAAGCATCTTTATAACCTGCGTTGCAGGTAATGCTCCATACTGCGATAACCATTTAACTACATTTCTCTCATCTTCAAGCAGCATTTTCATCACCTCCATAAAAAAACAGTGTCCGGCACAAAGCACAAGCACTGTTTCGTTATTATTTCATTCTAAAATTCGCTGCATAAAAGGAAATCCGCAATATGCATCGTTTTGATTCCTTTATAGTTTCCGCCGGCATAATTATCAGCGGTTAACAGATATTTTGGATAATTGTCATGTATTTCAAGCAGTCTGCTGCATTCCCGCTGCTCGGTTTCAGGAGCTTTGATTTCCTTTGTAACCTGAACATAGAGCTTGTCCGATTGTTTTTCGGCAACAAAATCAATTTCTCCGTCCGGCGTTTTTCCGATGTTTACCGAATACCCACGTCGACGCAATTCAAGATAAACCACATTTTCAAGCATTGCGGCAACCGAGGTTTGCGTATACCCGAGAACACTGTAACGGAGCGCCGTATCCGCGAGATAGAATTTTTCCTGCGTCTTTAAAAGCTCTTTTCCCTGAATATCATATCGGGAGCAGCGATGGAGAATATAGGCGCTTTCCAGCTTTTCAAGATAGCTGTAAACCGTTTCATTATCTATCGTTCTTCTCTCGGATTTCAGATAATCCGATATTGATTTTGCGGAAAAGGTTTTACCCACATTATCGAAAGCGAATTTTACAATCCGTTCAAGCTGATCGACCTTGCGAACCTGGTTTCTCTTGACAATATCCGAAAAAATTGTGGAATTATATATGTCTCTTACAATCGTATATATTTCATCCTCGGAAAACTTTTGCAAATGTGTTGCTGGGAATCCTCCGAGTCTGATATACTCAGCAAGTTCTTCTCTCGGTTCTTTCACATCGGAATATGACTTTTTGAATGTCATATACTCTGAAAATGACAGTGTGTAAATACGAAAAGTCACATATCGGCCCGTAAGATAAGTTTCAATTTCCGATGACATCATGCGGGAGTTTGAGCCGGTTACATAAATATCAACATCATAATCCGATGCAAGCGAGTTGACGGCTTTTTCCCAATGCCTTATTTCCTGTACTTCGTCCAGAAACAGATAGGTTTTTAGATTGCAGCAAAGATGTGACTTTATCTCGGAAAACATTTCTTTTGCAGTCATATCCTCATATTCCATTGAGTCAAAACGATAGCTGACAATCTGTTCTTCCGAGACATTCCGTTTTTTTAATTCTTCCATTATCATTTTCAAAATGGTAGACTTGCCGCAGCGCCGCACTCCTGCCAATATCTTGACAAACGGCGCATCTGCGTATCTCATTATTTTATCTACATACATCGGTCGGTATATCATTTCCGGCACCTCCTTATATGTACATATTATACCGCAACAATCTCTTTATGTCAATAGTTTTGCGGTTATATTCGCAAAAGTTGTTAAAATTATATGGAAAAGCGGTTTGCTCTATTATCTTTGCCTAAAAAACTGTATTTTATAACAACGCATTTTCTCTAAAATACGCATTTTAAGGATTATGCGTTTTATTTTTCCTGCGTTCTTTAAGGATTGCTTCCAGTTCAGCACGATCGGTAGTAATCATTTCCTGTTCTTCTTTGGAAGCTTTGATAACTACGGGAACCTTGTTGTTATTGGAGTAAACGAGAGCCTCGCCGCGTTCAAAACGGGTAATGGAGCGTATCTCCGTTTTGGTAAGCTTCAGCACATCCTGAACATATCGTGCCTCATCGGGCTCAAGGTTCAGAATGATTTTATTCTTTGAGTTATTTATAATAGCCCGTCCGTATTTGCCGTCTTCAAGGCTGAAGAAATCAGACAGATCTTGTGTTGCCGAAATGGCGGCGCCTCCAAACCCCCGTATAGTTTTGAAAATGGTTAAGCAAAATTCCGCCGCGTTCTTATTGGACGCAACACCTATAAGCTGCCAGATTTCATCAATCAGAATGGCCTTTTTCTTTGTAATATCAGCCTTTATATTGTCCCACACATAATCAAGAGCAATCATCATGCCGACAGGAAGGAGTTTACCTTTGAGTTCGGACAAGTCAAGTACAATATATTTATTCGCAAGGTTCACGTTTGTCTGCTGATTGAATGACTGTGCCGAGCCGGTAACAAATCGGCTGACTATTACCGCAATTCGCTCGGTCATTTTATTCCCGAGCAGATTTTTATGTAAATCACCAAGTATGGGCATTTTTTTCATAACAGGCGGAGTTGCCTCTTTGTCGATATACAACGAATCATTATCGTGGATGATACCGAAATCGGCATAGGTTTTTATAAGCGCTTCGTCCAGAAGCTGTTCTTCTTCATTTGACATATCAGGTATGAGAAGTGAAAAAAAGATCATAAGCTGCTGAATTTTTTGAGCGAGCATGGAGGTCGGTTCACTGTAGTCAAGCTCGTCAATCAGCTCCATTTCGGGTGAAAGCGTATGCCGTATTTCCATAACATTGATGCAATGGGGAGAACCGGGAGAAAGCTTGATATACTGGCCGCCTATATGATTACAGGCTCGCCTGAACTCGTGCCCCTTGATTGGCGCCAAAATATAACATTGGATACCGCGCATCCTCATACGAAGTGCTAAAAGCTGCATTGTAAAAGTTTTGCCCGCACCGCTGGTACCAAGCAGGTTAAGATTGGCATTTTTGTTTTTCTTCGTGTTAAACAAGTCCACGATGCAGAGCGAATTATTATGCCTGTTAACACCAAGTAAAACGCCGGTATCATCGGACATTTCAAAGCTTGTGAACATATATGTGGACGCTGCACCGCTTGTAAGCACATTTCTCTGAGATTTCTTTTCAAGAAAGGGGTCAACGCTTAAAAAAGGCATTACCGATTTGAAAGCAGCCTCTTGTTTAAATCTGCAATCACTGGTGAACATATCCATTGATTTAAGCATATCGGTCATTTGCTGCTTACGCCACATCAGTTCTTCATAGCTTTTTGCGGAAATCGTGATAAACACGGACATATAAAACAAGTCTTCGTTGTTATTTGCGATTCCGTTTTTTATAAAATATCCGGCCTGAATGGAGTTTGTGAGTTCTTCATAATCGGTACTGGTGTCCTGCATACTGCGAAGCTTGGTTCGATTGAGTCTGATACGCTGTGCAACCTTGTCAATGGTTTTACTTCTGTTTTCGCGTTGCAGATGAACATCAACATCAATTCCTTCTCCGGCGTTTATAAGCGATGACATCCATCCGGCACGAACAGCGCCGGGATATCCGTCACCTTTAATATACAGGAACGAGTAATAGAGCCCGTCCATAATGATATAATTGCTGTGTTTCAATGAAATTCCCCGTGGTGCAAGGAAGTTCACCATTTTGATATGAGGGACAGGATCAACACCGATTATTTTGTTTTTAGCGGCCATTGTATCAACAACAACACGGTTTACTCTTGAAGAGAACGGTTCATCAACACAGGAACGGCGATTGAAAAACATATATAAAATCTCTGCCGTTGCCTCGTCGGGATCCTTGGGCTGCAGAATTGAATTGCCGCATTGAAGAAAATATGCTCTTGCGGTATGTTCTGCAGCTTGTAATGCACCGTAAATCTTGCCGATATCATCACTATCGGTACGGTGCATATCCTCATACTGGAATATAAGAAAAAAGCGTCGGGTTAGTGCCTCACGGCTGCCGACATCTTTAATCAGTTTTAAATATCCTTCGCCAAGATGCTTACACTGCTCATTTTCCTCTTCTTCAAGTTCTTTTCTGACCATAGCGACATGTTTATCAGAGTCAGCCTTACGGGTAATGCTCTTAAACTGAAGCCGCATGGGAGAGATTTTGAGCCAACTTGCAAATGAAGATATAATGCCGAATTGTTCCTCACTTGAGCGAAGCATAAAGTTGATGGGTTCTATTTCCAATATTTTAATATATCTGCCGTTGGTTGTTTCAATAACACCGTAATTTATATCCTTGACAGGTATAAAATCCTGCACAAATTCAAGTTTTTCAGGTTTTTTTCTTTGCTTTGCCTTTTTTTCTTTTTTTGAGCCGGCTTTGGTCATATTTATATCCCACCCTTCTGAAATGTAATGTTCTGCGATTTAGGAAGTAGCGGAATATATGACCTGCATATTGAAACAGCGAGTCGCCGTCAATACCCATCATTGATATAACTGCCAGCGGTATCAGAGTTATAGTCATCACAACAATTCTGATTGTACCCGGCATCGGAATTAACATCAACTCGGGATATCCAACAAGTAAAATAACAATAATGGTTTCGACAGCGTTTCTCGGCTCAAGCATTCCGCCGAGTAGCTTCCCTGAATCGGTATAGTTTGCCGGTATGGCATAAATATTGTTGTATTCTTTTTCTTCCAAATTACTCACCTGCTTACTTGTATATTGTGGCTATCGTTTTATATCGTCCCAGCTGTAAAGCTTCGGCATGTGTCTTTACAAATATATCTACACGATGAATATCGTTAAATTCCGGGCCTCCGCGATCTTCTACAGTATATATATTTCCGTTAATCATCAGCTTTGTGCCAAACGGATATTGGGCAGACATAGCAACCATACCTACAGCTAACGGCTTTCCGCTGGCTGTCATAGCTAAATTGTTGCCATTGCACCGATAACAAGGACAATAATGCGTTACCTCAACTTCCAGCGTGTAGGAATCCCCCTGCGGGAGCTGCATTCCTCCTGAAACAGAAGCATTGTAATCTACATTTTTCGGCCGTCGCAGCACAAGAGAGGATTCGTAGCTTGGGCTATTCAATATAACACCGCTGCCGCCGGAGGAGTGAACCCACATCCGTTCGCCGTTTTCGCCATAGCCGGCAAACATTAGAACATGATTCCAGCCACTTCCGCTTGATTCTGCAAGAAATCCAAGATCGCCAACCTGCAAATCCGATGCAGATACCGAAACCGTATTTGGATATTGTCCCGATGTACCCGCACCGATATCAACACCCAACGCAGTAAGATACACCCAAGAGGTAAAGCCGCTGCAATCAAGTCCATACGGTCTTATTGTCCCTGAACTCGACGAACCTGCTGCAGTAACTAATTTTGGGGTGTTCCATTCATCATTCCAGCCTGCAGCGCTTTTGCCGCCCCAGAAATACGGGACTTTGCCGACAAGCGATAATCCGGTTTCAAGCAGCACTTTTCTTGCACCGGTTATGCTTTGGCTGTTGACAAAAGCAATAAGCTCCGCATCAGTGAGAGGAACTGCCTGACCTTCGCCTAAAGAACCGTATAAGGTCATTTTAAGCGAGTTTGCCATATTGGTAATGGCTTCTCCATATGTAGTATTGAATTGACCATAGGCGGCGTTTACATCAATCCCAAAGGCATCGGTTATTACCGTGTTGTCAAAGGGATGGATCGTGCATTCAACATATTTAACTGTCTCTGTTGTTTGAGAACCATCTAACGCTGTTACTGTACGCGTTGTTGTTTTTGGGGCATAAGTGACAGGAAACATCCGGTCAGCAACATTTCGCATCTTGGATAGCATATCATCCGGATTGGTTCCTTTTTGCTCCATAGAAGCTGAATATGCGGATAAAATGTAACAGGTATCATAGCCGGCAGAGCTTTGAGCATAATTGATTAACGCAGCCATTGACAAATCGTAATCGTAACCTCCTCCTGAAATAATGTTTTCTACCTTCGCATAGGAAGTGTTATATCCTTCTTCGATAACCCCTGATACTGCTCCCGCAAGGTCATTGTATGTCTGCGTAATTGTTGCGCCTTCAACCGGCGGAGCATTATCGGTTCCAAAAATATAATCCATTATAATAGACGGCAAGGATACGATCATAGTAATGAGAAAAACAAGGCATAAACAAATACAAACAAGTATTTTGAATAAGGTGTGCCTCATGGACCATGCAGCAGCGATTATCGCACCCACGGGACCGCCTGCGGCAGTACCGACTGCAACCTCTGCAACAGCTTTTC
>CBCTHD010000025.1:0-11732 GCA_965146615.1 uncultured Clostridia bacterium | reverse complement strand
CACGTCCCACGATAACGCTCATAGCGTAATCGATGTAGGATTGCTTCATTTCCTTGTTAATATCCACGTTAATAATTTCGCCGTCGCGATTGTATTCCAGTTCCAAGTTGTGACCCTCCTTTACCGCGTCCTTTTGCGGTTTAGATATCGAGATTGCTTACATTCAGCGCATTTTGTTCAATAAATTCCCGCCGCGGTTCCACCTTGTCGCCCATGAGAATGGAAAACGTTTCGTCCGCTTCAATGGCGTCCTCCAGCTCCACCCGTTTCATGGTACGCGTTTCGGGGTCCATCGTCGTTTCCCAAAGCTGCGTGGCGTTCATTTCCCCAAGACCTTTATACCGCTGCACTTTTGCGTCCTCGCCAAAGCGGGACAACACTTCTTTCAGCAGCTCTTCCTTATACACATATTCTTCCTTTTTGCCCTTGCTAACTTTGAACAACGGCGGCTGTGCCAGGTATACATGTCCCTGCTCCACCAGCGGACGCATATACCGGAAGAAAAAGGTCAGCAGCAGCGTACGGATGTGGGAACCGTCCACATCGGCATCCGCCATGATGATAATTTTCTCATAGCGCAGCTTGGAAACATCAAAATCCTCGCCGATTCCGGCGCCCAGCGCCAAAATGACGGGCGTGAGTTTTTCGTTGTTATATACTTTATCAATACGGGATTTTTCCACGTTAAGCATTTTTCCCCACAGCGGCAAAATGGCTTGGAACATGCTGTCCCGCCCCTGTTTGGCGCTGCCGCCCGCGGAATCTCCCTCGACGATATAAATTTCCGTTCCGGCCGCGCTTTTATCGCGGCAATCCGCCAGTTTGCCCGGCAGGGACAGTCCGCTGGTCAGCGACGACTGCCGCCGCGTCAATTCCCTTGCTTTTTTCGCTGCATCGCGCGCACGGCTTGCCGTCATTGCTTTTTCAACCAACAGTTTTGCCACGACGGGGTTTTCTTCCAGGAAGGTTTCCAGCTTGTCCAGCACCACCGCATCCACAAAACTGCGGATTTCACTGTTGCCCAGCTTGGTCTTGGTCTGCCCTTCAAACTGCGCTTCCTCCAGCTTGACGCTGATAATCGCGGTCAAACCCTCCCGCACGTCCTCCCCGCTGAGGTTTTTGTCGCTTTCCTTGAGCATACCATATTTGCGCGCATAGTCGTTGATGACCTTTGTTAAAGCAGATTTAAACCCTGTCTCATGCGTGCCGCCTTCCTGCGTGTGAATGTTGTTGGCGAAGCTGACAATGTTTTCATTGTATCCATTGTTGTACTGCATGGCGATTTCCACCATGTACGTTTCCCGTTCCGCCTCCATGTAAATCACATTGGGGTGCAGCGCTTCTTTGGAGCTGTTGATAAATTCCACATAGCTCTTGATACCGCCTTCATAGTGAAATTCCACTTCCTGCGGCGGATCCTGGCGCAAATCGCGCAGCACGATGCGCAGTCCTTTATTGAGGAACGCCTGCTCGCGCATACGCACGCGCAGCGTTTCAAAATCATACACCAATTCGTCAAAAATTTCCGGGTCAGGTTTGAATGTGACCTTGGTGCCCGTTTCCGCCGTTGGCTCGCCTTTTTGCAGCGCGCCCTGGCTCACGCCGCGGCGGTATTCCTGCCGGTAGACGTTTTCGCCGTTGCGCACCTCCACCTTCAGCCATTCGCTCAGCGCGTTGACGACGGAAGCGCCCACGCCGTGCAAACCGCCCGACACCTTGTATCCTCCGCCGCCAAATTTACCGCCGGCGTGCAGCACTGTAAACACGACCTCCACCGCGGGAATCCCCATTTTGGGCTGAATGCCGACCGGAATACCGCGCCCGTCGTCGGTGACAGTGATGGAGTTGTCCCCGTTGATTTCCACAATGACGTTGTTGCAATAGCCCGCCAGCGCTTCATCAATACTATTATCTACGATTTCATAGACCAAGTGGTGCAGCCCGCGCGCCGATGTGCTCCCGATATACATGCCGGGACGCTTCCGGACCGCTTCCAGTCCTTCCAGCACCTGAATCTGCGTGCCGTCATAGGTCTCTGTCACTTTTCCGTTTCCTTCAAATTCTTCTTCTTGCAGCTCTTTATTTTCCGGGTCCTGATTCATTCCGCCATTCTCCCCTTTCGCGCTTGTTCTCCGCCTTTTGCGGCAAGTCTGTTCAAATTCTCCAGCCGCTTTTGCAGCGTTACCGCCGAAATCGGGGAGATATAAACTTTATTTCCTTTTTCCACCTCGGTCACCACAAAGGATTTGGGCAAATCCGTCGAGACGTCCACGACAAAATCCTCTTCCTGCGCCACCCGCAAAAATTCCCTGGTATCCCTGGCTGTGGTGGTGTTTTCCATATCAAAAATCGCAATGATGTCATTCATAGACACCATAACGTCGTTACCTAAATGTAAAAACATGAACTCACTCCTCAATTCTGCCGTTTGCCACACGAAACGCCGCGGCAGACCGGTTGATTTTGATTTGTTCCTTTTGGGTGCAGGTGACAACCACCTGTATCTGGTCCAGTGCACCGAACAGGTATCCCAACCGCTGCGCATCCAGTTCCCCGGCGATGTCGTCCAGCAGCAAAACCGGGTTTTCCCCTGTTTCTTCGCGAAACAGGTCCATCTGTGACAATTTCAGCGTCAACAATAGGGTGCGCTGCTGTCCCTGCGATGCATATCCGCGCGCCGCCAGGGAACCGATGGTAAGCGCTACATCGTCGCGGTGCGGGCCGATCAGACTGGCACGCATAATACCTTCTCTGTTACGGTTTATTTCCAGCTCCCGTCTCAGCGCCTCTTGAAATGCTTTCATTTCCTTGTCCTCCGGCGAAGGAATGGAAGCAAAATACTCCATATGCAGCGTTTCCGCGCCGCCGGAAATTTCCCTGTGGCGGCCCGCCGCGATTTTGCCCAGCCGCGTCAAAAACGATTTGCGGTACCACATGACCATGCCGCCCGTCTGTGCCAATTCCTCGTTCCACACATCCAGCAAGCCGCTGCTGCCGCCGCTTTTGAGCAGTTTGTTTTTTTGCTCCAACACCTTTTGATACCGCGACAGTGCGTAAAGATACCGCGGGCGCAATTGGCTGATGGATTGATCCATAAAGCGCCGCCGCGCCGCGGGTCCGCCCGTCACCAATTCCATGTCCGCCGGAATAAACAGCACCAGCCGCAGCCGTCCCACCAACTCCGACGCCTTTTTCACATCCAGCCCGTCGCACACCAGCTTTTTCCGCCCTGCCGCAGGCAGAAACACCTCGTTGATGTGCTGCACACCGCGCGCCTGGTAGCGCACGCGCACGCGGGCCGCTTCGCTGCCAATGCGTATCATTTGCCGGTCCGGTACATTTTTGAACGTTCCCCCCATTGCCGCGCAGTATATGGCTTCCAACAAATTGGTTTTGCCCTGTGCATTGTTGCCATACAAGATGTTCAGCCCCGGCGACAGATTGACCAACTGTGATTCATAATTTCGGAATTGCTGTACAAACAGCTTATCGATAATCATGACATCCCTCTTTCAACGCAACTCATTTGCCCACCGTGGGCGCAAAAGCGGAACACAAGCTGCATTTTTGCTTTTTTCCAACTTTTGTCAGCGCTTTTTATTGTTCTCCGCCGGTCACGAGAAACTGTGCGTCCAGTCCCTCCGCCAGCACGCGGACGACCGCGCCGGGATAAATCTTTTTGCCGCGCTGCTGCTCGGTTTCCCCATCTACGCTGACGCAGCCCTGCCAAATCAACTCTTTTGCCAACGCGCCGTCTTCCGCAACACCGGCAAACTTGAGCAACTGATCCAGCTTGATAAACGGTGTATGAATCGATATTTCCTGCAATCGCAGCGCCTCCCTTCCATGGAACCATTTCGCTTTACGGTATCCTATGAATGATTGATTTCCAGTAAATTTTTGCGGAATGTTGTTTTCCGCCACCTATTTTATCAAAACAACAAGTCAAAAAATTGTCAACTTTTGCGATATGTCCCGTTTTTCCTTATTTCAGTCTCACCGGCAGCACGATAAAGAGAAAGGCATTGCCTTCCATCGGTTTGATCACAAGCGGTTTGATGGAACCGGTAAATTCCATGCGCACCGTATCACATTCCGCCGCACGCAGCGCGTCCAGCAAAAATTTATGATTGAATCCGATTTCAAATTCTTCCATATTGGTGGTTTCCACGTTCAAGACGTCATGGAACTGTCCGCTTTGCGTTTCACAAGTTACGTGCAGTCTGGGTCCTTGGAACGTGAGTTTCACCGGGATTTTGCTGCCGTCGTGGTCCGCCAGCAATGCCGCGCGTTCCACGCATTTCATCAAATCCGGCACGCCAACGACCGCCGTGGAATCGACGGAGGTTGGAATGATATTGTTATAATTGATAAATTCCCCTTGCAGCAGACGGGTGGTAAACAAACAGCTGCCAAACCTAAAACGTGCCGCCGCATCCGCCAATTCAATGGATACGTCGTCCTCATCCTTCAAAATCCGGCACAATTCCGTCATGGAACGGCCCGGAATGATGCATTCCACCTGCGCGCCGCCCTCTACTGCTTCCCGCCGCAATGCCAGCCGGTAGCCGTCCAACGCAACCGCCGTGATGTTATCCGGTTCCATTTCAAATTTAATGCCTGTCAAAAGCGGTTTCACATCGGTGACCGCCACAGCAAATCCCGTCTGACGCACCATATCGGACAACATCTGTGCGGACAGCGTTGTTTTGGTGGCGTCCTCCACAGGCTCCGACCGCGGAAAATCCTCGGCGCCCAATCCAATCAATTTAAAATCCGTTTCCCCGCAGGTGATGTGAATGTTCATGTCTTTTTCTTCAAATAAAATGGCTTCCTCCGGCAGGGAGCGCACAATGTCGCACAAGGTTCTGGCATTGATGCAAATGCTGCCCGGCTCCTGCACCTGGGCGGGAACGGTATATTCTATGGAAATCTCTAAATTGTTGCCCACCACCGTGAGTCCTTCGCCCGCAATCAGCAGCAAATTTGCCAGCATCATGTTGGGCGAATTGGTTGTGGACGCACGGCTTGCCGCCGTCAACGCTTCTTGCAGTAACACTTTGTCACAAATAAATTTCATTATTTTTCCTCCTCCGTCAACTGGCGACAGCCGGTTGTTTTGGTAATCATTGGTTATGTATTGTTTTATTTTGTGTATGTTTCCTTATTTTTATGTAAATAATGGAAATCACAACAACCTTCGTTTTTTATGGTACATTTTTACCGGTTTATCGTGGTGAATTGGAAACCGGTAAAAAAACGGTTCTTGTTTCGCGTTAGCGAAAGCAGCAGCGCGCGCCTGCGCGCTTTTGATAGATAGAATATAATCAACGCAGTAGTCGTAGTAACGTGGATTGTGTGGAAAAGCATGTTTATGCCTTTTATCATGCGGGAAAGCACGTCCACATTCCGTTGTGGATAACGGAATGACAAAGCGTGGAAAAGGACGCTCTCAAAAAACTTCCACAAACTATCCACAGCAAGTTATACACATATCCACAAATAAATGTGTAAAGTGTGGAAAAACAGCGGTTTCAAGCCGGTGTTTTTCGCAGGCACGATACAGTCTGGATGCGAGTTTGCCTAACATTCTACCGACTGAACCATGGAAGGTTCATAGTCCATTTACGTCCTAAAGGCGCGGCGTTCGCCGCGTAATATATTTAAGGATGATAGAATATTATCCGGGTATGCACCCGTCTAACATTCTACCGACTGAACCATGGGGGGTACTTAATCCATTTACGTCCTAAAGGCGCGGCGTTCGCCGCGAAGTATTAATATAGGATGATAAAATTTTATCCGGGTCTATACCCGTCTAATATTTTACCGACTGAACTATGGAAGGTTCATAGTCCATTTACGTCCTAAAGGCGCGGCATTCGCCGCGTAATATATTTAAGGATGATAGAATATTATCCGGGTATGCACCCGTCTAACATTCTACCGACTGAACCATGGGGGGTACTTAATCCATTTACGTCCTAAAGGCGCGGCGTTCGCCGCGAAGTATTAATATAGGATGATAAAATTTTATCCGGGTCTATACCCGTCTAAAATTTTACCGACTGATTTATGGAACATTTTGGAATCATTTGATTCCAAAATGTTCTCATAAATCAAGTCTTAATATCATGCAAAATCTGTTCCACATCTTTTTTCACCGCCGGATTTGTTTTTAAATCGCTTTCAATTTTATTCACCGCATGAATTACCGTCGAATGGTCGCGATCGCCGAATTCCTGTCCCAGCCGTTTCAAAGAAATATCTAGCAGGGTGCGGCAGATATAAATGGCAATTTGACGCGCATAAACAATTTCTTTATTCCGTTTGGAGGAAAGAATATCCGCTGTGGTAATGTCAAAATAATCTGCCACTTTATTTTGAATTTGGCTAACGGAATAGGTTCTGGTTTTTTCGCCGGAATATTCCTGCAAAATATGCGCAGCCAAATCAATGGTAATGTTGGCGCCGTCCAGACGGCTAAATGCTTGAATACGGGTGAGCGCGCCTTCCAGTTCCCGAATATTGGTGTCAATTTTGCTTGCCACAAAGTCCAACACACCGTCCGGCACTTCCAACGCTTCGTTCTGGCATTTCTTTTTCAAGATTGCCACGCGTGTTTCATAATCCGGCGGTTGTACGTCGCAAATCAATCCCCATTCAAAACGGCTGCGCAGCCGGTCTTCCAGCGTATGAATTTCCCTTGGCGGACGGTCGCAGGAAATCACTATCTGCTTGTTCGCCTGGTGCAGGTAATTGAACGTATGGAAAAATTCTTCCTCCGTTTTTTCCTTGCCGCTGATAAACTGAATGTCGTCAATCATCAGCACGTCCACCATACGGTATTTGTTGCGGAACTGTTCGTTGGTGTTATCTTTAATGGAATTAATCAGTTCGTTGGTAAAACTCTCCGCTGAGATGTATAAAATCTTGGCGGAAGGGTTGGTGGTGCGGATATAGTTGCCGATTGCCTGCATCAAATGCGTTTTGCCAAGGCCGCTGCCGCCGTAGAGAAACAGCGGGTTATATGCCATGGCAGGCGTTTCTGCCACCGCGAGCGATGCGGCGTGCGCAAACCGGTTGGAGGATCCGACCACAAACGAATCAAACGTATACTTCGGGTTGAGTCCGAACGAAATCAGCGGCGACGGTTCCGGCGGACGTACTTCATCATAGGAAATGGCGCGGCTCACGTAATCCTGTTCGCTGCGCTTGGAAATAAAGTCTACTGTCAGCCCGGGAATGTCTGTAAACTGGCTTATTGCGTCGCCAATACGCTCTGCATAGTTTTTCTTCAAAAAATCAACGGCGAAATCCTCCGCCGCAAAACAGATTGTGGAGCCCTTAAGCAATACCGGTTTAATCGGTTCGATCCAAGTCTTGTAGGAGACGTCTGAGATTTCGTCTCGAATCAAGGGGAGTGCAAGGTTCCACAATTTTACGATGTCTTCATCAAATTGCATAAATCGTTTCAGCCCCTTATTTTCTTTTTCATCACAAAGCGGCGGCGTCCGGTCCGAATCGCGCCGGGCTTTGCTGTAATATTGTCAATTTCAAGTCCGTTCAAATTTTTCCGTTCTGATTTTCATCATTTTTTAATCGAACAAATGTTGTGGTTTTCCACAAAAGTGGATAACTCGTGGGAAAATTGTGGATAACCAGCATATTTTCCGTTGTTTTTCCACAAAATCAAAAGCGTATTGTGGAAAATCATGTGAAAAACACGAAAACACCATATGTCTCAATTATACCATAAAATTGAAAGAATTTCAACCTATTTTTCAGGAAAAGAGGGGTGTGGAAAAAAGAAAAATGCAGACCGGTGGAAAAGGGGCTTGACAAATGGAGGAAAATTCATTATAATAGTAGGGAATAAGTGTCTGTATGATGAGAAAAGTGAAGAGACATCAGATATAGGAGGTGCTGTAGCATGAAAAGAACCTATCAGCCGAAAAAACGGCAGCGGAGCAAAGAACATGGATTCCGTAAAAGAATGAGAACTTCGAATGGGAGAAAAGTGTTGGCGCGCAGAAGAAATAAAGGCAGAAAAGTGCTTTCTGCATAAGAAAAAAATGCGGGCTAATAGCAAAGGCGGGGTCTCCCGCCTTTTAAGACTATAAACAGAACGAAAACGAATATCTGGGGTTTGGAAGGGGTGTCCCCTTCCATCAAATATGCAAAAAGTCGGGACATGTGCCTGACTTTTTGCACCTTGCGGGACGGAAATCCCGCATGAAATGCGGGATTTATGCGAACTCGCGTCCCGTTCCAGGGGGAGCTCACGAGGGGGACGTGAGACTGCTTTGCAGACTCTGGAGTCCCCTTCGTGCCAGCTTGGTGACATAAGTCAACAAGCTGAAAGGTGCGACTGCGTATGTAGTCGCACATTTTTTAAACTTTTACGAATTGGCAGTTTTGAACCGGAGCCAGCGGCGGCTGGTGGCAATACACAGAACCAAGCCAATGACAGCAATACCAATCCAAACGCCAATTGTAAAGTTCCAGCCCATTGCGCCGGAAATCGCGCCAATTCCATAGCTTGACACGGCACTTCCGAGATAGGTAAAAGAATTTAAAACACCTGTTGCACTGGCGGATTTCCCCGATTTGGCAAAATACAGCGGAATGACGCTGATGGTCATGGTATTAATACCAATCATAGAGGAAGTCGTAACTGCCAGCAGCAAGACTGCCAAAATTACATTGGAGTCCCCAAACCAAACCAGACATAGCAACGAAGCCACTGCCAACACAAAAAAGAAGCCTGAGGTCAGCATTTCATTTTTAAAATATTTCCGATTTAACCAGGAGGCAGCATATACGCCGGAGAGGTTAATAATGGGCAGCAATGTCGTTGCCAGAATAGATGCCGAGGAGCCTATCTGAAAAATTTCGGATATGTAGGTTGGAACCCAAGTGGTGACGCCGTCTTTTAAAATGCCATGCATTACAACAGCAATACCAATAAACAACATGCCGGACGCCATCATTAAGTGCCGGAAGGATACGTTGTCTTTGGGAATATAATTGGGATCCATCGGAGCTTCCTCCTCCAATACGCCATGGCGTTCGCTGTACCGCTCCACTTTAGTCAGCCCTATGAGCCAAAGAGCCGCAACAATAAACATGAAAATAGCGGCGGAGAAAAAGGTAGCGCGCCAGCTTGCAAGCGCAATGCACGCCGCGGCAAGCAAGTAGGACACCAGAGTGCCCAGTGCGCTGGAGGTGGAAATGTTGACGCTTGCTTTTACGCGGTTACGCGCCGGGAGATAGTCGGAAAACAGTTTAATAATGGGGGACCAGGTCATGGACTGGGCAAAGCCATTGATGCCCCAGAGAACCGTCATGAGAGCAACAGAGTGTGCCATTCCCATGCAAATGTTGACCGCAGCAGAGACTACCAGTCCGGCAAACATCATCCACTTAGAAGAGACGCGGTCGCCGATGACACCGTTGCAAAGCTGCCCAATTCCATAGGTGAAAAAGGAACAAGTGCTAATAAGTCCTGCTTGCGCCTTGGAAATGTTTTCCGCTTGGAGTATTTCTGCAATGGAAGCGTTATAGTTGAGCCGTCCAATATAAGTACAAAAATAAGCAAGCCAGCATAGCCAAAACAGCAATGCAACAATGCTGGGATTCGTAATTTTCTTTTTTTCTTTTATTTGTGCCATCGTCATTGCCTCTTTCTTTTTTTATTCATGCTTAGCCATTGTACCATTTATACAGAAAAAAAGCAAGCAATAAAAAACAAAAAGTAAACAAATTATAAAGCATCACTTGCAAACGGGAGCAGTTGCGGCTATAATAGAAAACAAAAGAGACAAAAACAGCAGGTGAGACCATGGTTTTCACCCAGCGGAAAGGCAAGAAAATGAAACGGTATTTAAAACATGCGACAATTTTAAAAATGGACGGGACGGAACCGATTAAGGACGGCGGACTCGGCATGGAGAACGGATTAATTACCTATGTTGGAGAGCATCGGGAGGAGATGCAGGCAGAAGAAGTCATTGATATGAAAGGCGCCATTTTGATGCCGGCACTGGTCAATGGGCACACGCATTTGCCCATGACGTTAATGCGCAGTTATGCAGACGGTCATAATTTGCAGGATTGGCTTACCAATTATATTTTTCCCGTAGAAGACCGTCTGACGAAAGAGGATATTTATTGGGGCAGCAAACTTGCAATGGCGGAAATGGTAGCAGGGGGAACAGTATTTTTCAACGATATGTACTGGATGATGGAAGAAGTGGTGCGTGCAGCAGAGGAGAGCGGCATCTGTGGCGTTGTTGCGCGCAGTGTGGTGCATCCTTCGGACGAGGAACCGATTGAAAACAGCGAGCGCGTTGCAGAAGCGCTGCATTTGCTGGAATTTTGCAGTGGGATAAAAAACGACAACATCAAGGCGGCATTGTCCGTTCATGCAATTTATACCAACATAGAAAAAGCATTGCGCTACATGAGTGATT
Organism: uncultured Clostridia bacterium; assembly: GCA_965146615.1. GTDB lineage: Bacteria > Bacillota > Clostridia > RUG12999 > RUG12999 > JAAWTG01. The sequence goes on along the minus strand of CBCTHD010000025.1, from coordinate 1,257 downwards.
TGGCAAAGGAACATGGAGCGCTGATGCACATCCATTTATCCGAAACCTTGACGGAAAATGAGGATTGTATCCGCCAGCACGGCAAAACGCCGACACGGTATTTAGAGGATTTGGGATTTTTTCAAAATCCGACCATTGCAGCCCACGGTGTGTTTCTCAATGAGGAAGACCTGGATATATTGAAAAAGCGCGGCGTTATTGTTGTGCATAATCCTGATAGCAACCTGAAATTGGGCAGCGGTATTGCGCCGTTGGCGCAAATGCTGAAAAAAGAAATTCCGGTGATGCTGGGCACGGACGGCGCTTCCAGCAACAACAATTTAAACATGTTGGAGGAAGTGCATTTGGCAGCGGTGATTCATAACGGTGCCGCCCGGAATCCGGTTCTCATCAAGGCATATGATGCACTAAAAATGGCATGTCGCTCGGATTTGCTGGGCTTTAACAGCGGACAACTGCTGCCGGGGAAACGGGCGGATGTGATTGCCTTGGATACAAACCGACCGCATTTTCAACCAATGCTGAACACTATCAGCAATCTGGTATACAGCGCACAGAGCGGCGATGTACAGTATGTCTTTTCCGGCGGCGAGCTGTTGTACCGCAACGGAGAATTCTTAAAAGTAGACTTGGAGGAAATCTATTATCACGTGGGTACATGTATGAAACGGTTGTATCAATAATGAAAATTTACAGTATATCTTAGAAATTGATACAGCAATTCAACTTTCGTTTCTTGACGAATTCAATGGGAAGACATAGAATAAAAGTTAACAAGGGACATATGCTTCCCAAAAGGAGGAGAAAGAGAAATGAAAAAACAAGTACTGGTGGCAGTGCTATGTATGGGTCTATTGGCGGGGCTGCTTAGCGGCTGCAATGAAAGCAAAGACACGAATACAGCTTCCGATGAACTTATCCCTGAAGTTACAACCTCTGATACCTATCCGATTGAGACAGATGTAGAGCTTACCTGCTGGGTGGCGCTCAATGCCAAGGTTGCTGCATATGCGGGAAGCATGAATGAAACGGAAATGGCAAACTATTTGCAGGAAGAGACGGGGATTAAAGTAACTTATACCCATCCGGCAACAGGTCAGGAAAAAGAAAAATTTAATCTGATGGTGGCGTCCAGGGATTTGCCAGATATTGTGGAAACAGATTGGTATAATTATACAGGTGGTCCCGACAAGGCAATCAATGACAAGATTATTTATCCACTGGATGAACTTTTGGAAAAAGTATCTCCGAATCTGA
>CBCTHD010000024.1:0-11939 GCA_965146615.1 uncultured Clostridia bacterium | reverse complement strand
GGAATAGGGAAATTTTCATATTTCGTCTTTTCATAGCATATGTCTACATTAAAACTTCCCAACTCCACTGCCACAAGCTTGTCGCCGTTCTTATCTTCTCGATATGATACGCATCTATCCGGCAATATACCGGTTTCAACAGCAGTAACCTCAATATTATTGCTTATCAGTTTTGAAAATGTATTCATTGAAATCACTTTATGTTTCACGGTTTCGCCTCGATAGTCGTCGACAACAAGATTCAAATCCTCATTGACATAAAATCTTAACCCTGTTATGTGATTCATTTATGCCGCCTCCAATCGTTCCGCTTTACAAAATTCATCCTTTAACTCCTGTAATTTGACTTTGTACTTATCAAATAGCATGATTACTCCGCAATACAATGAAAACGCACTATAATAACAGTTATAATCAAGCGAAACTTCAATACGGTCCCTTTGCTTGCCTCTTGCATAAAACAGCTCGCAATATAAACCGTCATATCCGTATCCCTGCGTATAAAGTATGCATTGCCGAATCGCTGTTTCCATTTCCATTCGCCTGTTTTGATATTCCTTCCCGGTAATCACTTTAGCCTTTTTCAATTTCTTCAGCAGTCTATAATATTCAACCATTTCATCAGATGAAAAAACAAAAGCCTCACCGTCAGGCTCTCTGTCTTCTTCGCTTGCGCCATTGTCCCCATAATCATAAAACAAAGGGCGCTGATCGCAACATGCGTAAAAGAACGAAAGCTCCTCATAAGCACCAGCTTCAAATTCATCATATTGTGAAGATATATCAGAAAAATATTTCACTACATCTTCACTGCATTCATCCTGACATTCCTTTATCTGCAATAAATATCCAAAGAAACTTTGCATATCTAAATTAACCAGGTTCTTCATCTGCAAGTCTCCTTAATAGTAGGTTTTGTTCCGCGAGAATATACTTTCAGCGCTCTGTATAACGCTAAAAAGTTTTCGCACCGCATCTACTTTAGGAGAAAGGTTTTCTTCATAGTACTTCATATAGTCCTCTAAATCCTGGTAGGTAAACTTAGTGAAATCAAGTTTTTCAATTTCAACCTCTTTACCGCAGGCGAGCCTGTTTGTTGTAGTATTATGAATATACAAAAAACCTGGTGAACGCTTCGTCCCTTTGCGTTTTTCTATACTCTTCAACTTCTTAAACTCGTCCAAAAAACTTTCTTTGTTTATTACAACTTCCATAAACAAACCTCCTTATGCCAACCGTTTGAGTCCGTCCGGCGTGAGAACATTAAAAAGCATCCTGTTTATTCTCGTTTCCGTAACCGTACCCATCTCATCGTTTTCTCTTGTCACAACCTCTTTTATGACCCGCCCTTTTATCACATGCGGGTTTTCACAATCCACATAACCGTTAATAAGACCGCTTCCGCCGATCAAGCCGACTTGCCCGATATTCAAAGGAAGAAGGGGGCGTTTTTCTATCGCATCAATCCTGCTTTTTTCAAAGAGAATGTTAATTGACTTTGATTTTGCAAGCTGCCGCTGCAATTCCCCCAGATTAAACTTTGCTCCTTTAAACAAATCAACCTGTTTAGCTGTCTCAGGCAATGCATAACTTCCCGGCTTTAGAGTGTCTATACCCGGTATCTTCTCAGGCAGCATAGCGTATTGCGAAAAGATTTCCGCTTGCTCACCGCCATCCTCCTTGTCCTTTTTTATCCCCATAACCAATACTTGTTTGTATTTTGCAAATTCCTTATCCAAGAATCTGTAAACAGATACATTTTCAAAGTTATCACAAATTACCCTGCAAATATCAAAGGTCAACCGGTAGTAAGGAATGATATACATTAAAACACCCTTGTTCATTAAGTGATGAATACTCTCGACTAAAAATCGTTTTTCACTTCTTGCTTTTACTCCGTTTTCGCCAATTACACTAAGGTACGGCGGGTTAAGGAATATCGCATGAAAAGACTCATGGCGTATGCTCGAATGAAAATAACTACCAAAGCCTACACGGTCAAGCCGTTTTTCCGATTCCTTGCCTCTTGATTCATCAATTTCTGTACCAAAGGTGATGCAGTCTTCATCCATCCCCAGCATTTCAAGCGCAAATCCCTCGCCGCAGCAAGGATCAAAAAGATTAACGCATATATCCGGGAACGTTAGCGCTGCCTTAATCAGCCTCACATGCGCAAGGTCCGTAGGGTAGTATCCCATTTTCACATTGTTCATCAGATTGCCGATGACTTTTGCATTTGCTTTTTCGGTTTGAGGAATAAACTCTTTCAGAGCAGAAATTGCAGACATGAGCTTCGTATAGTCCGGCGTCATTAGATTAAATCCTTTTACCGAAACATACAGCTTGTTTGCAAATTCAGCTCCTTCGGTTATCTCCGCCTCGGAAAATAACAGTCTTAAATTTTTCACAATAGCAAGGAGTTTTTTCTTTAACCCCTCTAAATCAGTATAGGTGTCTTTTGCCCGCTGCATACTGTTTTTCTGTCTGTAAACATCAATCGCTTTCCTTTTTATCGGCATAGCCTCGATGATGCTTGTAAGACTTGAATCCGCTTCTGCAAACTGATCTATGACATAATACCGTTCGTTCATCAAGCAGCCCTCCCGATATCAAAATCATCTTGATGATATTCGACTTCTGAATGGCTTGACTTAATGCACTTCTTATGCCCGAACATATCCACCGTTTCTAATCTTTCTGTGATTTTCGTGACTGTTTTATCCATTGTCATAATCGTCTCTTTTACCTGTGTAAATACAAAATCCTTTTCCATCATCTTATCCTTTTACGCAATCGTTTTCATTGATAACCGTCTTGACGAAAATGCAATGCGGGTGCTTCTCAGATTGCCTTCGATTAGCAGATAGTAAAGCATGCTTGTGATTGCCGTGGATGCAAATATGTTTGCCGCAATCGTCTGCGGCGCTGACATATTCCTCTCTGCACAAGAAAGCTCTGACGGAAACTTTTCCACATCCGACAAAATATCAGGGTACACTCCTGCTACCGTTTTTGATACAACTCTGCCGCCCATTTTTGCGCCGCATACAACCTGTCCTGTGAAATCGCCGTTGCCCGAATCAATATAAACAATATCGTCAAGCTTATTAAAAACATTGTTACACATAATTCTGGAACGGTTATTGTCCACCGCACCGATCAAAATACTGATGGGCTTTGGTTCTAAACTGTAACTCCTGCGCTCAACATATAACAGGTTATAGAGCTGATCTTCGCTTTCGATAAAATCCGGAATATATTCCGTTTCAATTCCGAAAACCTCGGCGTATCTTTCAGCTAACACCGCCGCTTTATTTTCTCCTATGTCATTTGGTGAAAAGTTTTGCCTGATAAGGTTTTTCTCTTCCACAATATCTCCGTCTGCAATAATCACCCTACATTTTCTTTTCGATGCGTATGCAATACGGTAAAGTTGGGGAATCACATATCCGCCGGTACCGCCTGCGCCTATGATAAGGATCTGCACAGGCCGCTTTAGAGATAACTTCATCTGACGTCCCCCTTTTTGATGGTTTCTACTGCTTCTTTCCACGCACTCGGGAAATCGCTTTCCATACTTTCAAAAACATCATTGGGAGAAATCTCAACAAATTTACCTCCTACTGAACAACGGACTTTGATATCGGGGAAAAAGTGATCCAATTTACCCACAACTGCGTATAATCTAGTCATACGCTCATCTTTATTATCTGTCGGCGAAAACACAGCAGGCATTGTATTATGTGAGTGTATTTCCATTACAAGCGGGAATTTCTCCTCATCCATTTCAGGTAATGTTGAATCCACACTCATTTTTGACACCTGCTGTTTTGGAACATACACATAATACCTGGAATCGGAAACAGACCAATAGATATACGCCAATGCTTCTAATTCCGTGCTGTATGTAATGTACGACTTAAAGAAAGATATAATGTCCTCCAAAATTTTGTATGGGATTTTCGGCAAGGCCGGGATAAACCCGGCTCTTACCTTATTGAGAATCGTTACATTGTCCGCCTTGGCAATAAAAGTGCCGATCCTGTTTGCACGCACCTCATATACATTGCCGTCATCAGAAGGTACAAACGAAATCACTTTGCCGCTTGTTTTTGCCTCATCCATAGAAAGGAACGCGCCTTTATAGGAACTTTGAATTCCTTTCTTTTTTGCAACGACAGACGGCGTAACCTTACATTCAACATCGCCCTTTGCCTTTTTCAGCATTGCTGTAAATTCCTTTGATTCCTCAATCTGCTGTTTCATAGAGGCGATTGTTGTTTTTTTCGGCGTCGCCACTGCTTTCGTGATTGTGCCGTAGGTCATTTTCCAAGACACTGCCGTTCCGTCATCAAGTTCAGGAAAATCCTCCGCTTTTTCAATACGCAAAGCGTCAAAAGTTTTTGATGTATCCACAATCTCTTCCTTTGCGCTTCCGTATGAGAAAATGGGGAATTTACCCGCTAAGCTGCTCTTTGCGCTTTCCGCCTGTTTTTCTTCTGCTTTTGAGATTGCCTCCGCAAAGAAATTTGGTGTTTCATTTGTTTTCTCTGCGTTGCCGCTTTCTTTTGATACAGAAGATTGGCTGTCTGATTCTGTAACTTTCCCATCCTGCTTCACCTCCGTTTCTGTTCCTTCCGCTAAAGCCTGTGTTGCCGGTGCCGTATTCGCTGAAGAAACAGTTTCCTCTTTTTTGATATCTGCCGGTTTTTCGAAAGCCTTATCATCATCACCGAAGATGTTACCAATCTCAGCATTATCAAAGGCTGTAAAATCCTCAAAACCCGTACCGATATCGCTGCTGCCTAAATCCAAACCGCTGCCGCCTAATAAATCTTTGTCATTGCCTTCAAACACTTTTTTACCTCCTAAAAATTCTTTTTGTTTGCATAATTCCGAACTCAAATCACCCTGAACTTACACCACCTCCTCAAGAAACATCGCGGATGCAACATTCCTGTGGGGATATGTATGTAAAAGCCGATACTTTTTTGGAGTATGGCTGAGTTTTTCACAAACTTCGTCGCAGATATGAACCCTTTCATCTGCAACTACATCTCCGAGTGTGAGATTCGAGCCGGGAAATTTGTAATCCAGACTTAAAACAGTAATTCCGTTACATCTGCGCCGTTCTTTTTCAAAGTGATGACCGAGCGCTGAACGCATGTGATGATTCGCGATAGTCGAAAACGCATATCGCTTTAAATCTTCACGCTCATCGTACTGTTTTACTGCTCTTAAAAACCTGAATACCACAACATCATAGTAATCATCCAAAGAAAGTCCTCTTTGTGTCAAGAAACGCTCCAGCACGCTATGGTGTTCCTCTGCAAACCTTTTCTGCCTTTCGTTTAACCTACAATCCATCATTTTTTGTTCTCCTCCTTTATTTTGGGAAAATAAAAAAACACACGCACTAAAACCCTACAAGGTTCCGTTTGTGTGTTAATCTCCCATATTTTATTTTGTACTCCGTAAAAATGAAAAGAAGCAGGTCTAAGACATACCTATCCCATAGGATAGAACATTCTCAAACCTGCTTAACTGCTTACCTTTTTAACTGCTTACCATTTTTATATTTTTTCATTTAGAAAGTTATAAACATATTGTCATTTATCGCTTAACAATGTTGATAAGTCGGAAATATCCACCGTCGGCAATTTAATATCTTTATCATCAAGAAACATCAGCATATAAATCGGATAATAAATATAACGTCCCTCCGTTTCAACATTATAGTTGGTAAAAATAAGCGCTTCATCTATAGAATAATTTGAAATTTCCATAATATTGCTGAGGGCAGAATGACGTTTATAATCCTTGCCGCTTTTAATTTCTATAGGTAAAACCTTACCCTTATATTCGATCACAAAATCTAATTCTCCAAAGCGCTTGCTATTATAATAATACAAAGAAAATCCGTGGGCTATTAACTCCTGGGCTGCAACATTTTCATACATGGCTCCGAAGTTAATATTGGGAGTATCAGACAGAAGCTGCATTTTGGTCGCTTTGCCATATTGACTCGTAAGCATTCCAACGTCTGCCAAAAAGAATTTAAACAGGCTGCTGTTTTCATTTATTTTTAACGGAATGGAAGGCTCGGTAATATTGTATACAGGCAAAGCAACCCCCGCACCTGCGAGCCAGAGAAAATCCTCCGCACTTTTTTCATATCGAAGACCTTTCTTCATATCAGCAAAAATGAACCTTTTATTTGGTTTATTCAATTCTGCCGGGATTAAATCATATATCTGCGTAAGATATATGCGTTTTTTATCTGTTTCATACTTTGTAAAATCGCTCTTATACTGTGTAACAATATCTGAGTGCTCCGACATAACATCTTCAAGGCTTTTTGTTTCACTGAATTTTTGAACAGCCGCAGGCATTCCGCCGACATTCAAATAAGTATTAAATATCTGCATCATACGATTATGAACAGCTTCATTTACAGGAGTTCTTTCTACAAAAGACTTATGCAGGGATTCTTTAAGGTCATCGGTAAAATGATAGACCTGAAGAAATTCCTCAAAATCCATAGGGTACATAGTCAGTGTTTTTAAGTAGCCCACCGGTGCAGATGTAATATTTTTCAGTTCAACACCAAGCAAAGAACCGCTGAAAATGTATCTGAAAGAACCTTCGTCAACCCAAAACTTTACTTTTGTTGTTATTTCCTTAAATTCTTGTATTTCATCAATAAAAATAAACGTCTTTCCTTTCACAAATGGTTTGTCCGCAAATAAAGAAAGATTTGTAATCATATCATCCACCGTTTCGCTTTTAGTTAATAAATTAACCAGCTCCGGTGATTGAATAAGATTAAACTCGATATACTCACAGCCAAGTTTTTTCAACACCTTACGTATAATATATGTTTTACCGACCTGACGCGCTCCGTCTATAAGCAAAGCCTTTTTGTCATTCTTTATCCAAGAAACAATAGAAGTCTCAATTTTTCTATCCAGCAAAACAACGCACCTCCTTTGATATGATTATATTATACCACACATCAGACATTTATGCAACCCATTTTAATAAAAAATATACATTTTTCCAACCGAAATTTAGATAAAAATCACACTTTTCCGACTTTTTTGATGTGTACTTGTCAAGAAAAGCAGACATAAAAAAATAACTCCAACACCCGAACAGAGTATTGGAGCCATTAATTTTGTGAGAATATCAGCCGGCCATAGGCAGGCTGCCCTCACTGAATGTTACCCTATATATTGTATTTTTTGTTTCTATCTCTAACCCGTTTTCAGTTTTTCTTCGCACATCAACCACCTGAGAAGTATATAAGGTTTCACCGTCATTCTTCTGAATAATGGCACGATAGCCTTTTTGCGGTTCGAAGCAAAGAACATCTAAAATATTAACTGTTGGTTTCATAATATTAAATCTCCCTACTTTATAATTATTACCTTTTTACCTAAACAATCTGCTGCTGTCAAAAAGCACCACTTTGCCGTCTGCTGTTTCTCTTGCTGCCGTGTAATGAAAGGCGCTTCTGGCAATGCCTGATATAAACTGTTTGCGTCCTAAAAAGCGAATGGTTTTATCTCGTGAAACAGGAACACCATCTATTGTATATTTGGTGATATTGGCATTTAACGCTTGCTCTATCTGCCAAAAATCATCTTCCGTATAGTTTAATTCCAAAAGCCATATCTTATCATCATTGTTTAATTTCATATTGCAAATTCCTCCTCAAAACAGAATGGAAGGTATCAAGCAAATTGCCAATACCATTACATAAAACAATACCGTCATTCCTGCCGCTATGTATGCTCCTGTGGAAATTTCAGCAAATTCGCCGTCTTTCACAACTGCATTCTCGCGCACAAAATTTCTCACACTTCTGTAAAGATTATAGCAAGCAAGTAAAAATAAAACCTTGTAAAACATAGATAACCCTCCAAATTATCGAATATTGATATTTTTTATTGGTGTGCCGAAATTTAAGTATGCTATCATTTCATTGACACAATCATCATTCATCGCATCAAAAGAAAATGCTTTGCGGTCATTTCCGGCTCCCGTATATATTGTTGCTTTTCCATCATAAATTTGCAGCATACAGTCCGCATGGCTTGCCGCTGCAATCGCTAAGTTTCCTAATTGTTTCACTATTGTTATATCCTCCCATCAATTACATTTTCCATTATTTCATCGTTTAAGAGTTCACTTGTACGATACACTTGATCCGCCAACTTTTCAAGAGAAAAGGCAAAATGGCTGCCTTTATCAAGCAATATCCCTGTCAGCCTTGAACCTGTACTCGCTTTGAATTCACCTAACAATGCAAGAAATTCATCAGATACTTCACATTCGCCGTCCGTGATAAAAACGATATCCGGTTTCTCTAATTTGTCGCTTGCATACAAGGAAAACACCTCACTGAGAGGCGCCTCAAAATCTGTTCCGCCGTTTAAAAATGTTTCCGCACAATCAAGAACCCTTTTCGGATCGCATGGTTCATCTTTCGGAAAATAGTCTACTTTGGTATCACATGCAAAATGTACCAATGCAAAATTTGTATGATTTATTCTGCAAATCTCATATAAGACCATAGCAATCGCCATACCATAAGCATTGTTCTCTCCAAAAGTCGATTGCGATTCATCCAGACAAACGATAATATCGCCCTTGCCTTTATATTCCGGTTCCCGTTTTCTGTACTGCTTTAATGCCTTATTCTGATATTTCTTCAAAAACAAAGGCATAAGCTCCGGCATAGCAAGCAGCGAAAGCTCAGAGGTTAATGCACGGTTGATAGTATTTCCATACTCAATATCGTACTTTTCACCTCGACCATATGTATAGCCTGCCAATCGCTTAGAGTTTAGCATTTCCTTATATCTTCCCAAGAACTGGGCAATGTATTTCAGCTTATACGATGCAGCAGTCCGTTTCAAGATTTCTGCATTAACAGGATTTTTCTGCATATTGCTATCGCCATTGCCCCAAGCCATAACAGCGTTTTTGATTTCATCTGCACGCTCCAAAGCAGAATTGACCGCTAAGGCGATAAATTCTTTGATCTTTGCGCCGTTTTTCTTGAATCCGCCTTGTATGATCTTGGAAAAGTTTTGAATTTGTTCCTCCTTTTCAGCGATCTTATTTGCTGTTTTGACAGCCTTTTGTTCTATTGCCTCCGCTTGTTCCGGCAGGGCGTTGCCCATATCCCTAACTAAGTCCTGCAAAGTTTGTAAAAGCTGTTCCTTATCTTGTTCCATGGTATCCAGCCCGTTCACCTGTCCTTTACCTGCCGCAGCCTTATTCATAATGCCGGCAAGATTTTCAAGCAGGGATTTTGTAAATTCTTCCGTAGCGCCGATTGCAGGCAGTTCCTTGCCCTCGCATACGCTTTTTACAGCAGAGTAGTTATCGTCTGCCATCAAATCAGAAAGAATGTTTTTGTTAAACTCCTTTGCGAGCTGCGACATTTTACTTTCATCAACATATCGTGGTTTTAACCCATATATCGACTGAAAAACATCTTCAATTAAACTTTCAAAAGATTTTAACTTTTTCTTTCCTTTGTCTGCGTAATCTGCAAGTTCAGGAATATCCTCGCTCAAATCTTCAAATATCTCTTGCTCGATTTTCGTTGATTTCAGCACACGATCTGTTATTTGCCTTTTGTCAGAACCACCGGATAAAAGATTGCTTGACGCCACATCTCCAATACTTTTAAATCGTTCCATATTCGCTCCTTAAAAGTGCGGCGTGAGGAGGAAACAATCCCCCTCATACCACAACATTGTTCATCAGAATGGTAAATCATCATCAAACCCGTCGGGATTCATAAACCCTTCTTCGGCAGGGAACCCATCGTCAAAGCCACCGCCGGCATTGCCACTTGCAGCGTTATTGCCGCCGTTTTCATTTTTCGCAGAATCAGCAAACCCCAATTCTTCTGCATTGATACGGAAACCATATCCTTTCGTGCCGTCCTCTTTTTCCCACGTATAGGTTTCAAGAGAACCGCATACAGAAACCTGCTTTCCCTTACTAAAATATTTTTCCGCAAATTCAGCAGATTTTCTCCACGCAGCTACAGAAATAAAGTCTGCCGTAGGCTGTTTTTGGTCTTTGCCTTTATAGCGTTTGTCAACTGCAATCGTGAAGTTTGCAACAGGTACATTATCACCCACGGTTTTGAATTCCACATCTCTTACCAGTCTGCCAATAAAAATACACTTATTTAATGCCATACGATCATCCTCCTAAAAAGATTAAAATTCCAACGCCATCCGTTCTGCTAACGGGACAAATGGCGCATGCGTTAATTCTGCCGCTTTTTTCAGCATCCCGTTCATTTCTTTCTCCGCATTGTCGATTTCCGTATGATCTTCCTCAGAAATATCATCAGACTTTAAATTCATCAAATCCTTGTATATCCTGAGTAATTCTCTCGAAAACACAACATTTGGTTTCAGAAGTTCTGTCTGTTCCGCCTGTTCGGCAGCGAGTTTTGCAACCGTTTCCTCCATAACTGCTAAACTTTCGTTCGCCATCGAAATCAATTTACCTATTTCTGTGCCGATTGGATTTTCACATACATCTGATATTATTTTTTCAACCGTTGGAATTTCCGCAGGAGTATTCCAAAAATAGTTTTTCAGAACCGTCAAATCTTTTGGAGTAACCTCGGAATTTCCATTCAAATAAGCTTTTGCCTGCACAATAGGAGTGAAACCAAAAAACTTCCTGTCGGATACATGGATTCCGTTTCGCCGCAGTGCACACAGCAAATTATCCATAAGCTCGTTGATTTTGTCCGGAACAGGAATTTTTGACGCTTTATTCTGCATTTCATACAACTCATCCAGCGTGATACAGGTTTTAGCGGCCTTTTGCGTTTTGCCTTGTTTCCCCTCCAATACCTTTATGCGGTTTTCCTTTTCTTGCACATACCCAGTCAGTACCTTTAATTCAAAACGGTCATACAAGGGCTTTAATATTGCCTGTGCAGAATCGTTGAAATTCGGTATCTCATTCGATGCAGAAAAGAATGATATTACCGGAATATCCGCCGTCTGTCCCTCATTGGTATAAACCCTTTCATTCAAGGCTGTAAGCAGGGAATTGAGTATTCCATCATTTGATTTAAAAATCTCATCGAGGAATACGATATGACTGTCCGGGATTTTTCCGTCCGTAATCATTTTCGGAGTCCCACTATGCAAGGCACAAATGATATGCTTTAAATATGTAAGCCTTTTTGCCGCAGCGGTTGCCTCTTCCAAAGCGCTGTTTTGCCCGTCTTTTTCATATTGGTTATATAACCTTTGGAGTTCATCCGAAAGTTCTTTATACCGGGACTCTTTCATAAGCTCACTCTGCGGCAGATTGCCGGGAATAAGACTTGAAAGGTCAAGACGTCCAAAAAGCTGCTCTTCGTCAGTTTGTTTTGACATAAGCCGTTCAAACTGTTTAGCGCCCGTGATACGTTTGCGGAACTCATTGATTGCATAACTCTTTGCCTGCCCGGTATCGCCTAAAATAAACAGGTTTTTGCGGGCAATCAGGCAGATTGCAATACATTCTGTCAGTTCTTCGCGCTCTGCAACCTCAAGGTTTACCTCGTCAATGATTGCATTCATTTTTGTAAATAACATATTAACCTCCTATATCATCGGGAATCCCTTATAATGTACAGCCGCCTTCTTTGCAAGAGTAACATAGGGCTTATTTCTAACCGGCATATCCGATATTGCCCTAAACCACTCACAACACAATCTCGAAAAATTTTGTTGTATGGTTTTGTGAACATTCAGCATCTTATTGATAAAGCCTTCATTATCCTTTGTAAGCCGCAAATACTGTTCCATCAAATCTACTGCCGATTTATCGTCTCTGAAATCAAAGATAAATTCCTCCTACTATAATAAATTTATGGGTAAGTTACACGGCAGCCAGCCGTG
>CBCTHD010000023.1:0-12118 GCA_965146615.1 uncultured Clostridia bacterium | reverse complement strand
GATGGTGGGATCAAACTGCCGTATCACGGGCAGCAGCCCGCTTTTGCCCGACATTTCCGACACCAGAATGTTGCGGTGGTTGCCCACAGCCGCCGGGTCAATGTGCTCAAAGGAAGCGGAATTTTTCAGTACCGCGTCAATGTGCATACCCGCCTTGTGGGAAAACGCCGATTTGCTGACATAGGGCTGCCCCGTCACCGTGGTGTTGGCAATTTCCGCCACCTCGCGCGCCGCAGGGGTAAGCTGCGTCAAATCGGGCACCAAGTCAAAACCGCGCTTGAGCTGCAAATTGGCAATACAGGTGGAAAGGTTCGCGTTTCCGCAGCGTTCGCCGATGCCCGTCAGCGTGCCCTGTATATGTACCGCGCCTGCGTCCACCGCCGCTAGCGTACAGGCAACCGCCAGCCCGCTATCGTTATGCGCGTGCATACCGATAGGAACAGAAATCGTTTCCACCACCCGGCGCACGATTTTAGCAATGTCGTCGGGGAACATGCCGCCGTTGGTGTCGCACAGGGCGATAACGTCTGCGCCCGCGTCCTCAGCCGCTTTCAGCACGGATAAGGCATAATCGGGATTGTGCGCAAAGCCGTCAAAGAAATGTTCCGCGTCGAAAATCACTTCCAGTCCGCTGGATTTGAGGAATTTTACGCTGTCCGTCACCATACGCAGGTTTTCCTCCAGCGTCGTGACCAGCACCTCCGTCACATGCATATCCCATGCCTTGCCGAATATCACGCCCACCGGCGCGCCGGATTCCACGATTTTCAGCAGGTTCCGGTCTTTTTCGGCAGGACAGCCTTTTTTGCAGGTGCTGCCGAATGCCGCCAGCTTGGCATGGCTGAGTTGCAGCTGTTTCGCTTCGCGGAAAAATTCTTCGTCCTTGATGTTGGAGGCGGGATTGCCCGCTTCAATGTAGTCCACGCCCAAGCGGTCCAGCACCTCCACGATTTTTAGTTTGTCGGCGACGGAAAAGGAAATTTTCTCTGCCTGCATTCCGTCGCGCAGCGTTGTGTCTAAACTGGTGATTTTAGTCAAGTGCACACCTCCTCGTTGTGAGCGAAAGGGGGATTTATTCCAGACGCAAAGCGTCTGTCACGGCATCCCCCTTTCGGAATCCTCCTGGCGGCGTTCTTCACTCGCGTGTCGCGCCGTGCACAGCACGGCACTCCGAACGCCGAGAGGTATTTTATCTGCGGCACATGTCCGCAGATAAAATATATTGAAGGGCTGCCGTCGGTTCATCACCTCTTTACCCCTCCGGGGCACACGTGGATTTCTCCTACCGCCGCCCTGCGCTCGTGTGCCCCAGAGGGTACGCGCGTCGCGCCTCGTACCTCGGCACTCCGGGCGGCGAGAGGAATCCCAAAAGCGGCGCATGTCCGCTTTTGGGATAAATTTGACGTCGGGACGGTTCAAATTGCGAAGACAGCCGTTGCAATTCTATTCTTTATTGTAATTATAATCTGGTCGGAGAGCGAAGTCAATCGTTTTTCCTGCTGAAATAAAGTGCGAAAAAACATGTTTCTTGCACTTGGTGAAAATTGGAATTCCTTGACGTGGCGGACAAGCTGTGTTAAAATGAAAGACAGACGAAACAATCAGGAAGGGGAATGTATGTATGTGGGCAGAAGAAAGTGTATTTTATCAAATATATCCTTTAGGGTTTTGCGGTGCGCCGGCGGAAAATGACGGGCAGGTGACGCCGCGCATCCAAAAAGCGGCGCAGTGGGCGCCCCATATCAAGAAAACCGGAGCGGACGCCGTCTATTTTTGTCCGATTTTTGAATCGGACCGGCACGGATATGACACCCGCGACTACCGGAAATTAGACTGCCGCTTGGGGACAAATGAAGATTTCAAAGAGGTTTGTAAAACCTTTCATGAAAACGGGCTGCGCGTGGTGCTCGATGGCGTATTCAACCACGTGGGGCGCGGTTTCTGGGCGTTTCAGGACGTGCTGCATAACCGGGAGAATTCACCGTATAAAGACTGGTTTTTTGTGGATTTCAGCGGCAACAGCAACTATAATGATGGGCTGTGGTATGAAGGCTGGGAAGGGCATTTTGAACTGGTGAAGCTGAATTTGCGCAACCCTGCTGTGGTGGATTATCTGCTGGATTGCGTGCGTTTCTGGGTGCAAGAATTTGACATTGACGGGCTGCGTCTGGATGTTGCGTACTTGTTGGACCATGACTTTATCCGCCGCCTGCGGTCGTTTACGGACGGTCTGAAACCGGAGTTTTTCTTGGTGGGCGAGTTGATGTTTGGCGACTACAATCCGTTTTTGGCGGACGGTATGCTGCACAGCGCCACCAACTACGAATGTTATAAAGGGCTGTATTCGTCCTTCAACAGCAACAACATGTTTGAAATTGCGCATTCGCTGGCGCGGCAGTTCGGGAAAGAGGAATGGACGCTGTATAAAGGAAAACATTTATTGAATTTTGTCGACAACCACGATGTAACGCGCGTGGCGACGATTTTGCAGGATAAAAACTGCCTGCCGCTGATTTATGCCGTTTTGTTCGGTATGCCAGGGATACCCTGCATATACTATGGCAGCGAATGGGGGACGGAAGGAGACAAAGGACAGGGAGACGCGGCGCTGCGTCCCGCATTTTCCGCGCCGGAGGAAACCGAACTCACGGAGTGGATTGCAAAGCTGGCAAAGGCGCACAAGGAAAGCCGCGCGCTGTGCTATGGAAATTACACCAACATCATGATACAAAGCAAGCAGCTCATTTTTGAGCGGGAAGCAGATGGCGAACGCGTTCTCGTCGCGGTCAACATGGACAGCCAACCCTATGCGGCGCATTTTGACGCGCGTGCCGGACGCGCAGTAGACCTCATTTCCGGCGCAGAGCACGATTTCGGCGGGGGCAGCGAACTGCCGCTGTACAGCGCATTTTTCTGGAAGGTATTTTAAAAAGAACTTCCGTGGTAGCGCTAAAGTTTGCGCTGGATAGTGCCCTGGCAAGGATACACCCTGCTCTTCCGGGAACCGATTACCGCCGAAAAATAATCTCCCTCTTGACTTTTTCTCTGTTAATGGTTCCCTTCGGTGGGGTGTAGCTTAAATCACGCCCAAGTGCTTTAAAAGGCGGATACCGATTTTGATGCCATACTGATAATAAAAGACGGTTTCAAGACCAGAGATAGTATCAAGGTCTTCCAACAGAAATTCCGCTTTTTTTCGCTTTTTGGGCGGAATGAGGTTAAAAAGACGCTTTTCAACGGCATGTTTGCGTATTTCAGCTTCACTATGGTCCGGCGATTCATTCCATGCGATGTCAGAAAACACCATGGTATTCATTATGAATTCCCGATACATGTCTTCAAATGATTGGTACATGGTTGGTTCATTCCTTTCTAAAAATGAGTGGTAATCTAAGTATTTTTAGTATACCACTTCTAAAAGTTATTGTCAAGTGTTTTTTTAAGAGGTGACAAAAAATGATGAAAATCGGAGAAAAATTGAAAGAAATTAGAAAGGAGTGTGGATATAGTCAACAGGAAATGAGTTTGATGTTAGATATGGCAAAAAATTCATACGGGAGCTATGAGAGAAATAACTCAATTCCTTCTGTAGAAAATTTTGTGAAGTTAGCAGGGATTTTACACACTAGCGTCCAATATCTCATAACGGGGAAAGAACTTTCAACAGAATTTCAGGAAGAGTCCACGTCTTTTACTGAGCGTTTGCGGGAGCTGCGCAAGAAAAGCCATCTGACGCAAGAGAAAGTAGCAAATGTATTAGAAATTCGGAGGGAAACGTATCGAGGATATGAAGCTGGCGACTATGAACCAAAGTTGGACAAATTGTTGATTTTAGCAGACTTGTATCAGGTGACATTGGACGAACTGATGGGGAGAAACAGGAAATAAAAATATATTACACAAAGATTACTTTTGAGCAACAAATGTTGAACTGAAAGTTGTCGTGTGGTAGAATAGACGGTGGGCAGATACAGAGAGTATCGGAAGGCGGTATGCCACTTCTCTTTTTATACTATAGAAGGGAGGTGACGCTATGGAATACATAATTTGTTTCGCATTTATTGTGATGAAATAAATAGGAAGTTCGTCGCAAAGAGACTGCTCCGAACCACCTCCTGCGGGAGAAGAAAAAAGTAACCGCTCTCCCGACCAAGAGTTAGCGGTTACAAAAGCTAATAATTGGTAAACCGTCTTTGAAACGGTTCTCCCTGTATCTGTCCTTATTATATAACCTAAAAGTTTGTTTGTCAAGTAAATGTGGAAGAAGAACATAAAAAAAGTCTGAACCCCCGGGAAGGGCAAAGGAAACAAACCCCGTTTTCAAAAATAGACGAAAGGAGCGCCGCATTATGCCACTTCAAATTTTGTTCGGAAAAAAATACAGCGGCAAGACGGAGCACTGCTTCCGGGAGATGGAGCACATCTGCCGCCGGCAGCCGGAGCGGGACGTACTGTACATCGTGCCGGAGCAATATTCCTATCAGGCGGAAAAGAGCGTGGCGGCGCGCATTGGCGCGGTCAGCCCGCTGGCGGCGGAAGTGGTGTCGTTCCGGAGGCTGTATTTCCATGTAATGGGCAAAGTGGGCGGCGCGGCGGAAAAACGCCTGACACGCGCGGGCAAAGCGGTGCTCCTTCACCGGGCGGCGGCGCAGCTGAAACCGGAGCTGAAAGCCCTGCAAAAGTCCATTCGCTATCCCGGTTTTTTAGACCGGATAGGGGACTTGTTTTCCGAATTTAAACGTTATGGGGTCAGCGCGGACAAGCTGGCGGACGCATCGGCAAAGTTGGACGGGGAGGATTTGCTGGGGCGCAAGGTGCAGGAAATCGGCTGGCTGCTGGATGCGTTTGAAGTGATGGTACAGGGCGCATTCCAAAACCCCGAGGACGAACCCGCTATTCTTGCGCGGACGCTGCGGGCGCGCCCCGACCTGTTTGCCGGCGCGGCCATCTTTATGGATGAATTTGGCGGATTCACGCCGCAGGAGCTGGACATTATTCTCGCGCTGGCGGAGAATTGCGACGTGACGGTGACGCTCAGCGGCAGCGGAGAGGGGCGGGAAGAAATTTTCGTATCCCAGCAAAAGGCGGCGGGGCGGTTGGAGCGCCGCTGCAAGGCGGCGGGCGTGCCGTTTGAGACGCGGGAAATCACCCGCGCGGCGCGTTTTGAGGGTTTTGCGGAACTGGAAGCGCTGGAAGAAACCTTATTACAGCACCCCATTCGTCCGTGGAATAAAAAGACCGGGAACGTGACGCTGGTGAGTGCGGCGGAACCGTATGGGGAATTGGAATATATTTCCGGGGAAATGATTCGTCTGGTGCGCGACGAGGGACTGAAATGGAGCGACATCACGATAGCGGCGCGTTCGCTGTCCCGCTATGACGGCATTTTGGAAAGCGTGCTGGGCGCAGCGGGTATTCCGTTTTTCCTGGACAAAAAAATCGGCGCGCAGGACATGCCCGCGGCGGCGCTGCTGCTGGCGGCATAGGATATTTTTGTGTGCGGCTGGACGTACGACAGCGTATTTGCCTACTTGAAATCGGGATTCGTGGATTTGCCGCAGGAGGACATGGATTTGCTGGAAAATTACATACTGGCAACCGGTATCCGCGGGAGCAGCTGGACGCGGGAGCAGCCCTGGCACTATTTGCCCAAAGCGGTGTGTGCGGGCTGGGAGGATGCGGCGTTTTTGGATCATATCAATGCCCTGCGCCGGCAGGTGGCGGCGCCGCTGGTACAGTTTCAAACTGCGCTGAAGGAAGCGGAAAACGTGCGCGGCATGTGTGCTTCGGTGTACCAGTTTATGTTGGACATTGGGCTGGACGAAAAAACGCGGCAGTTCACGGAGCGTTTTCGCGCGGAGGACCTGGCTATGGCGGAGCAGTTTGCGCAGATTTGGAACGTGGTGTGCACGTCGCTGGATGAAATTGTAGCGGCGGCAGGGGACTTGCAAGCGTCGGTAGCGGACTTTACACAGCTGCTGCAAGCGGCGCTTTCGGCGCATGAAATTGGTATCATTCCCCCTTTAAGCGACGCGGTGCAAATTGCAGAAATTGGACGCTCCCGCGTAGAAGCGGTGGACACACTGTTTTTGATTGGCGCAACGGACGACGTTCTGCCGCTGGTCACCCAGTCGGAAGGGCTGCTGGACGACCGGGATCGCGCTCTGCTGGGACAGCTTGGGCTGGAACTCGCCCCCGATACAGTGGCGGCGGCAATGGAAGAAGATTTTCTCGTATATCACGCGCTGACCGCCCCCAAAAAACGGCTGACGGTGAGCTGGCCGGTGGCGGACGCGGCGGGTGCAGCGCTGTATCCCGCGCGCGTGGTGGGACGGCTGCGGCAGACGTTTCCTCAGCTGCGGCAGGTTTCTCTGGAAGCTGCACAGGAACCGGGCGGCATGGAAGGCATTCAATATCCCCATGCGGCGTTCGCGCATTTGTGTTTTGCGCGGCGGCGGGCGGCGGACGGCGAGAAGGTAGACCCGCTGTACGGCGATTTGAACCGTTGGTTCCATACGCAGGAGACATGGAAGGATGCAGCGGCGCGGCTGGACGCGGCGGCAAATTACCGCAACCGCACGGCGCGGTTGGACGAAAATTTGCTGCATGAGATGGGCAAAGACGACTGGTTTAGCATTTCGCGCATGGAACGGTTCACGGGCTGCCCCTTCGCCCATTATGCAGGATACCTGTTGGGTGCGCAGCCGCGGGAGACAGCGAAGCTGGAAGTGACAGACCGCGGCAGCTTTGTGCACAGTGTCATTGAGCAAATTGCGCGCTGGGTGGACGATACCTACGGCAGCTGGCAGAAGGTGGAGCAGGAGCGTCTGGAAGCGGAATTGGACCGTATTTTGCGCGCGGAGACGGAACAACTGGTGGCGGGCGTAGACGAGCCGTCGCAAAAGATGAAATGGTCGCTGGTGCGGCTGCGGGAGGTGGCGCGCACGTCGATACTGGCGATTTGTTACCATTTGCGGGCAGGGCAGTTTGTGCCGCTGGGACACGAGATTGTGTTCGGCAAAGGAAAGCTGCCCATTGAGGTGGACCTTGGCGGTAAAAAGGTGCGCCTGACGGGGAAAATCGACCGCGCCGACATCTACGAGGACGCGCGCGGCAAATATATTCGTATTATTGACTACAAAAGCTATGACAAAAAATTCGATATTTCCAGATTTTATTATGGGCTGGATTTGCAGCTTGCAGTTTATCTGGACAGCCTATGCACCCAGGAAGGAGCGGAGCCGGCGGGTATGCTGTATTTCCGGCTGTGCGACCCCATTGTGCAAACGCCGCCCGACACCAGCGCACAGTCCGTGTCGGACAGCGTGCGCCACGCGTTTCGCATGAACGGGCTGGTGCTGTGGGACCAGGAAATTATCAAAAGCATGGACAGCGGTATGGAGACAAAAAGCGACATCATTCCGGTGGAGTTAAAACAGGACGGCACGCCCAGCGCGAAATCTTCGGCGGCGAGCGCGCTGCAGCTGCAGGCATTGCGGAAAACGCTGCAAAGGACGCTGCAAACGACCCTGCGGGACATTTTGGGCGGCACGGCGGACGTGCGCCCGGCGCGCTACAAGAACGACAATGCTTGTACTTGGTGTCAATACCGCGACATTTGCCGGTTTGACACGACGTGCGGCGACGCGGCGCGGATTTTGAAACCGCTGGATGCGGCGGATGCATGGGAGGAAATCATGAAAGGAGGGGACGGTAATGCAGTGGACGGCGGCGCAGAAACAAGCGATTGACCTGTCGGGACGGGATTTGCTGGTGAGCGCGGCGGCGGGAAGCGGCAAAACCGCGGTGCTCAGCGAACGTGTGGCGGAGCGCGTGAAAGCGGGCGCGGACGTCACCTCTTTTCTCATTATTACCTTCACCAAAGCGGCGGCGGCGCAAATGCGCGACAAAATCGGGCGGAAAATTGCAGCGGCGTTGGAGGAGGAGCCGGAAAACACGCATTTACGGCGGCAAATGGCGCTGCTGGGCAAAGCGTCCATCTGCACGATTGACGCCTTTTGTATCACGCTGGTGCAGAACTATTTTCACTTGCTGGATTTGGACCCCGACTTAAAACCGGGCGGCGCGGCGGAGCTGGATTTGCTGGCGCTGAACGTGATGGACGAGGTGATGGAACAGCAGTATGCGGCGCACGGCGCGGCGTTTTCCCACCTGTGCAGCTGGTTGGGCGGCGGCAAGGAGGAGCGGTTGGCGGAAAAGCTGTTGGAGTTGTACAACGTCACGCAAAGTTTTGCGCACCCCATGGACTGGTTTCATGGCGCGGTGGAGATGTATGCGCAGGCGGACGGGGACATCGATGCGCTTTGCTGGGTGAAAGAACTGAAAACGCAGTACCGTGCACGGCTGCACGGCATGATGGAGCAATTGCAGGACTTGGCGGCGGAGGCGGAAGCAGAGGGCATAGTGCCCTATGCGAAATCCTGCCGGAGCGATATGCAAGCGATGGAACAGCTGCAAGCGGCGCTGGCGGGTAGCTGGGAAGAAACGGTTCGGGCGGCGGATAGTTGCAAACTGCCGCGGTTCGCCAGCAAACCTAAGGACGCAGACCCCGACCTGTGCGCACAAATCAAAAAAGAGCGGGACGCGATTAAGAAAGCGTATGATGATAGGCAGCGGGGGCTGTGCAGCGCCATTGCAGGGACCACGCCGGAACGTATCCGCGAGGGGTGCCGGCGCGTGTATCCGCAGCTACGGTGTTTGGAAGAAACCTTGCGTCTGTTCGATGAACAGTTTTTGGCGGCAAAAAAAGAACAGGGCACGCTGTCCTTTTCCGATTTTGAGCATTTGGCGCTGGAATTGGTGGGACGTGAGGATTTACCCGTAGCAAGCCAGCTGCGGGAAAAATATGCGGAAATTTTCATTGACGAATACCAGGACTGCAACGGCGTACAGGAGGAACTGTTTTCCACTGTCGCGCGGCGGGAGAACGGCGTGACCTGCAATTTGTTCATGGTGGGCGACATCAAGCAGAGCATTTATAAATTCCGGCAGGCGGATCCGGAGATATTTCTTGCCAAGGACAGCGGATTCGGCGCGCCGGAGACAAAAACGGGCGGCGCGAAAGTGGTGCTGAACCAGAATTTCCGCAGCCGCAAAGAGATTTTGGACTACACCAACGCTGTGTTTGAGCGGCTTATGAGCGAACAATTGGGCGACATCCGCTATGACGCGTCGCATCGGCTTTGCCCCGGATTCGACTATCCGCCTTGCGAGAACGGGCCCAGCGGCGGACTGCCGGAACTGTTGATTGCACAGGCGGAGAAAGACGCGTTTTCGCTGGAGGACGACGACCTGCCGGAAAGCGCGCAGGAGCTGGAAATCCGTATGGCGGTCAACCGGCTCATGCAGCTCATGCAGGAGGGCTATCAGGTGTTTGACAGCGACCTCGGCGGCTACCGGAAATTGCAGTGGCAGGACGTGGCGGTGCTGCTGCGCTCGCCGTCCGCCAGCGCCCACTTGTGGGAAAAAGAGTTCCAGCGGCGGGAAATCCCCTTCTATTCTGATACGGGCGGCGGCTATTTCGACGCGCAGGAGGTGCGGCTGTTGCTGTCGCTACTGAAGGTGGTGGACAACCCCTTACAGGATATACCCCTACTGGCAGTCTTGCGCAGCGGGCTGTTCGGGTTTGATGAAAACGAATTGTTGCGTATCCGCGCAGCGGGCGGCGGCTATTTCTACCACGCCATGGCAAAAGTGGAGGAGCCGGCATTGCAGGCAAAATGTGCGGCGGTGCGGGAAAAGCTGTCCCGTTGGCGGGATATGGCGGCGGCGCTGCCGACGGACGCGTTTTTGCGCAGGCTGCTGGAGGAAACGGATTATTATGCACACGTGCTGGCGCTGCCGGGCGGCGAAGCGCGGCGGGGCAATGTGCGGCTAATTTTTGAATATGCCAAGCAGTTTGAAAGCGCGAAGTTTCGCGGGCTGTTCCATTTCACACGGTTCATGGAGCGGGTGAAACAGAAATCCGATTTCGGCGCGAGCAAAACGTTGTCGGAAAACTGCAACGTGGTGCGGCTGATGAGTATTCACAAATCCAAAGGGTTGGAATTTCCCGTCGTGATTGTGGGACAACTGGGGAAACGGTTCAACCTCCGCAGCGCGCAGGAGAAGTTTTTGACGCATAAATCACTGGGGCTGGGCTGTGAATTTTTGGACGGACAGCGCAAGATACGTTATGATTTGGTTTCGCACACCGCGATCCGGGAGCGTATCGTGCAGGAGAGCTTGTCGGAGGAATTGCGCGTACTGTACGTGGCGTTTACGCGCGCGCGGGAAAAACTGATTTTGACCGCAGCGGACGCAAAAGCCGCGGAAAAACTGGAAGCGTGGCAGGCGGGCAAACGGGACACGGTACCGCCCGCAGCGGTGCGCAGCGCGTCCGGCTTTTTGGCGTGGGTGGGTTTGAGTTTAAACGCGGGTATCCGCGCGCAGGTGCTGTCCCCGGCACAGATTCAGGACGATTTTCTCTCCACCACAGCGCGGCAGGAGACGGCGCTTCCGCCGATGCCGGAAAGCGGCGGTTGGTACAAAGAAATCGACCGGCGGCTGTCCTTTCAGTACCAAGGCGCGCCGGGCGGTGTACTGCCGACAAAATTTTCCGTTACGGAACTCAAAAATGCTTACCAACGCGAGCCGGATGGCGTGGCGTTGGTGGCGGAGGAAATGCGCCAGCCGGAATTTTTGCAAGACAGCAAAGGCTTGGACGCGCCGCAGTTGGGCAGCTTGATTCACCTGGTACTGCAACACGTGGACTTGTCGCTGCCGCCGGAGGAAGCGGCGGAGGAAGCGGTGCAGCGTCTGCTGTGCCGGGGCTTTATCAGCGAAGCACAGGCGGACGCTGTGCCGCGCGGGCAGGTGACACGGTTTTTGACCTCGCCCCTGTGCCGGCGGATACGGCAGGCAGAGCGTATTTGGCGGGAAGTACCCTTTAACATTGACGTGCCCGCGGCAAAGCTGCTGAACAAGCCGGAATATGGCGACAGGACGGTACTGCTGCAAGGCGTCATTGACTGTATGTTTGAGGAAAACGGCGAAATTGTGCTGGTGGACTATAAGACGGATTCTACCAAAAAAAGTTTGGAAGAGCTCACGGAGCGCTATCGTGTGCAGCTGGAATGCTACACGCTGGCGGCGCGGCGCATCACGGGCAAAGCGGTGCGGGAGCGGCATTTGGCGTTTTTGCGGCATGGCGCGACAGTGCAGGTGTAGGACGGCTATCTTCCAAAAAAAAGTGACGCTTTTTTTAGACAAGGACCGCCCGCATGAAAATACCAACTTGGGCTTGTCAAACCGAGGGGGCGTGTGAGCTAATCAAAAAAAAGGCGTTGACGGTACGAGTATCCGGAAAAGAAGCAGACAGAGAGAGCGGGGAACGTCTGAGACCACATTCCTGTGGAACTCCGGTGAAGACCACTCCTGAGCCGCATGCGAGGAGCATTGCCGCTTTCCAGCGTTACCGGGATAGGGTTTAGGAGAACCTGAAAGTGAAACATCAAGGTGGAACCGTGCAGCTATTGCACCCTTGAACGAGCGAAAATCCGCTTGTTTTGGGGTGTTTTTTATTTGTGTAACAAAATGAAGGAGATTCATCATAAAAGGAGGAAAATTCCATGAAAGTAATTGTGAAAGACGGAAGCGTGCAGGAATGTACGTTTGAGGATGAATTAGGAAGAAATGCCCTGCGGCACACCGCGTCGCATATTCTGGCGCAGGCAGTCAAACGCCTGTATCCCGAAACAAAACTAGCGATAGGTCCCTCCATTGCGGACGGCTTCTACTATGACTTTGACCGTGAAACGCCGTTCACGGAGGAAGAACTGGAAGGTCTGGAAGCGGAGATGGCGCGTATTGCCAAAGAAAATCTGAAAATGGAATGGTTCACGCTGCCGCGCGAAGAAGCGGTCAAGCTGATGGAGGAGCGGGAAGAACCGTATAAATTGGAACTCATTGCAGACCTGCCGGAAGGGGAGGAACTTAGCTTTTTCAAACAGGGCGAGTTCGTGGACTTGTGCGCCGGGCCGCATGTGACCTATACATCTGAGGACAAAGCATTCAAGCTGACCAGCGTTGCGGGCGCATACTGGCGGGGCAGCGAGAA
>CBCTHD010000022.1:0-12309 GCA_965146615.1 uncultured Clostridia bacterium | reverse complement strand
TCATATTTTTTTGCGGCTTCTGCCAGATCGAAACATTCTTTTGCAGAAGGAGAAATCGGTTTTTCCAGCAATAGGTGGTAACCGAGTTCCATTGCCTTGAGAGCCGGTACAACATGCATTTTATCCTGTGTACAAATGAATGCCGCGTCAGCAAACTTAGGACGAGACAATAGTTCTTCATAACTGCTGAAGCAGTTTTCTGCCGGAAGATTGTGTTCTTTCCGAAAGACCTCGCGCCGCTGTTCATTGGGTTCCGCGACACCCACTATTTTTACGTCTTGTGGATAGCTTAGGGCATAATTGGCATAGACATGTCCGCGTCCGCCGGCGCCAATTACAACTGCTGTAATGGGATTCATAAAACCTCACCTTTCTTTGTACTTTACAACGTACCTCAAATTTGATATAATCAATAGTACCATAGACAATAATAAAAAACAATGCAAAATTAGACATAATATTTATAAAATTAGATACAAGAAGAGGAGATGGGGAAATGCCGGAATATGAAAGGTTGTGGATAGAAGCTAATTTGGAGGTGGAAGCGTTTGTATCCTATTTTGAGAATACTTATCCACCGGAATACTCTTTTGACGGAGAAATGCATCCATTTTGGGAACTGGTGTACGTTGCGGAAGGCCGAATTGGCGTCACTGCAGGAGAACGCGTACTGGAAGTGGGGGCACATCAGGTAATCTTTCATAAACCCATGGAGTTTCATCGGCTTTGGTCGGAAGGCGGCACATCGCCAAAGTTGATTGTTACCGCATTTGAGGCCGAGGGAGCGGATATGAAATTGTTGGAACACGGGATTTTTCATGTGCCGTCGCAGCAGCGGATGCTACTGGAGGCAGCGGCGCGGGAAGCGGGAAAAATATATGACGGCTACGATAGGCGCGAGGGACAAGTGGACGCCAAGGCGCTGCAGATGATGCGCTTATATTTAGAAATGTTTCTACAATATTTTGTACGCGCCAGCCGCCAAAAACCTGTGCGCAGTTCCGCTATCGGTGCCCAGCTATACCGCAGCGCCGCAGAATACTTAAAAGCGCAGGTAACACAGCGGGTAACGGTGGAAGAGGTTGCAGTACATTGCCACACCAGTGTGAGTAATTTAAAGAAAGTGTTTCACCAATATGCTGGGGAAGGGGTCATTCGTTATTTCAACCGGTTAAAAATTGCAGAAGCGGAAAAATTAATGCGGCAGGGCTACTCTATGCAAGTAATCAGCGATATGCTGTCCTATGCGACGCAAAACTATTTTACTACCGCTTTTAAACGGGAAAAAGGAATGGCGCCTACCCACTATAAGCAGATGTTGGAAATGGAACGGCAGGAATCCTGAATGCAGAAAACGAATTTGAAAAAATAAGTGATATCTATAAAAGGTCAAACAGTGGCGGTTATTTTGATGGAAGGGAAAACGGTGTTCAAGAGTTTTGTAAAAATCACTATTGGCAGAATGTGGAAATTGCGGTATAATAGACGCATAGCACCTATACGCTTGGGAAGTTCCTCGCCGGGATACGGCTCGGAACCACCCCGGTGCGCCGGGGCGAGTGCCACCGAATCGTTCCGTCGCTATCGCTCGGAATCGACGGTGCGCAAAATTATACCAAATTGCTTCGCAATTATGGTATAATTATAAAAAATAGTATCAAAAGACCGATACCCTTATTTTTTATTTCGGTCTGCCTTTGTTGTGTTTCTTGGCTAAGTCAAACGAAATTACTTGTCAAAAAAACGGCACTATTATTGACAAACATTGGTTTTTAAGATACAATTATCATATCGTTATGATACTGTAACTTGTTTGTTCCACATAATTCAGAGTGTGTGATGGACAAGCATTTTTACCGTCAGGGGGACGAGTGGCTGCGATAGGACTAAAAACTGGGGAGCGGGAAAACGGATAAACTGTTGTGTTTGTCCGCTTTTCCAGAGGCTAGAAAGACTGAAAATAGATACGGAAAGGAAGAGAAAGGTGCAAGGAAGCAATAGGAGACTGTGCGAAAAGTTAGTTGAAACTAACATGGGGGGGGGTACATAATTTTACCGATGTTCTTTTGAGGGCTACAGCCAGATGTACGGGAGCAGAAAGATTTTTGCATTTCAAAATGGTTTTTCGGGAATAAGTATAAAGCCATACAGTAAGAGAAGGAAAGGAAGATTGAAAGAGACAGTTAGCGAGTGTGATGAAAGGTGATAAATGAGGAAAAAATGTTAGCGTATTGGCATAGCCGGATGTTAAGATTGGATGCACTTATTTATCTGACCTAAAGTGAAAACAGCTGTGCCTATGATTCGGAATGTGCCAGGAGGAATCGAATTGTTAGGTATTTTATTATATGAATGAGCAGAATTCTTAATCACACTCTATCATATATATTTCAAAAAGCCTGTATAATAGAGTGATAAAAATATAATTTGTTTTATTTGACTTACTATGTTTTACTTTTCTTTATCATTCAAACCAGGGGGTGTGTGATAAAAAGCAGAAGCACAGAGAGAAAATAATAAATTTATATGTAAAAAAGAGAGGGAGTGTCCATTTACATGCAGAAAATGAAACAAAAATTTTATGCAGCAGCAATGATATTGTGCATGTTACTTCAGTTTATGCCAATCGGCGTCTTTGCCGAAAATACGTTTAGCGGCGGAGACGGCACAGAGCAGAGTCCGTTTCAAATTTCCACTGTGGAGGATTTGAAACAGCTTTCGGAGGATGTTAGCGGCGGCAGTACCTATGCAGATACTTATTTTGAACTGACAGAAAATCTTAACCTTGCAGGAACCAATTGGACGCCGATTGGAAATAGTATTGTTGCATTTCAGGGAATATTTAACGGCGGATTCCACACGATTTATAATCTTACTGTTGATACGAGCAGCCAGTACTGCGGGTTGTTTGGAAAACTGGAGAATGCGGAAATTAAAAATCTTGGTATCGAAAATGCAAACATTGCTTCTTCTGCTAACGATGTGGCAGTTTTGGCTGGTAATGCACAAGGCGGAACAATTTCGTACTGTTATGTGACAGGAACCGTAAAGGGACAAGGTGCGTTATCGGGTATTCTTGGTTCCACGCACAGCAGCAGTTATACGACACGAATCAGTAACTGCTATGCCCGTGTTGCAATTGTTCAAAACGGTACATATACAAAGGATTTAGCAGGTATTTCCGGCCGGAATGAAGCGACCAGCGTTGAAATAGAAAACTGTTATTCTGCTTGTACCGGCGAAATACGCCCCATTGCCGGCTGGGATGATGGGAGCGCTGTGACAAGCAGTCAATTTGTGAATACATATTTTGATAAAACACTGTCTCCAGATTTTAGCGCCGATGCAGGGCGGATAGATCTTGGTAAAACCTCTGATGAATTGAAGATGCAAGCAACCTTTGACGGCTGGGATTTTACTTCTACCTGGGCGATCGATCCTACCTTAAACGGTGGTTATCCCTATCTGCTAGGTTTCACACCAGGTATTGGCGGCGCGCCCGGTTCTGTGACGGTAACCGTTACCGATGAAAACGATCAGCCCGTTACTGATGCGGCAGTTTTTATTTTACCTAACGGCAGCGCTGACGATAGTCAGAAAGTGGCGCTGAACCACGAGGGGAACGGCATCTATTCCGGTATGGTTACAACCAGCGATGAGAGTTATGACGTCTATGTGAATGGAACTAAAATAGAGGGGATATCCATTACGCAAAACGGCACATTAGCTGCGGAAGCTGATGTAAAAACGTCCATCGTCAAAACAACGATGCCGACCTATGAAAAATCTGATTATGATTCTTATATTTATGCGAATGGTACGCCGATTATTTTGGTGCAGGGCAGCGGTGACGCGAAAAACACAGTGATTTATATAGACAACGACGGCGACGGTACGGTCAGCAGCGGGGATACCATTTGGGCGCCGGATGGCATGGATACCACGGAAGCGGGAAATGACTTAAGAGCAGGTAGTTGTCATGTTTATGGCGGCACGAAGGATGATGCGTTCACCGGCGATACCAGTGTTACCATGCTGAGTGGTCAGGTCGCATCTATTTTTGGCGGTAGCCAGAATGGAGAGGTGAATGGAAATACTAACGTCAAAATTACCGGTGGCACGCTGTCAGCAAGCGTCTATGGCGGCGGGCGGAGTGCGTCGTCAACGGTGACAGGAAGCACAAATGTCACCGTGACAGGCGGCAGTGTCAACTGGGTTTATGGTGGCGGTTTTGATGGCAGTGTCAGCACAGATACCAATGTTCTTGTCGGAGGCGACGCTGTTGTCAGCAATTACATCTTTGGCGGCAGCAACGGCACCGTCAACGGCACGACGGGCAGCATTGGCGGCAATACTTCTGTTACTTTGGCGGATAATGCCTCCTGCCATGCTGTCTATGGCGGCAGCTATTTCAGTGGCGAGGTAGCCGGCAATGCCAGTGTTACCATCACGGGTGGAACGGTTCGGGAGGAATATGTTGGTTATGACAATGTCTATGGCGGCGGAAATTCAGCAAATGTCAATGGAGACGTAAGCGTCAACATTACCGGCGGTACGATTGAGGGATTTGTATATATGTACAATATCCGTTCCGCTGTCGGCGGCAATAAAACGCTGACTGTGGGCGGTACGGCAAATATTGTAAAGGGAATAGCAATCAACAGTACGAACGGTGTAAACAGCTTTGCTATCAAACCAAATTTGGAAGAAAGTGCGTCCGTTGCTGTATATCTTCCTTTCAATTTTCAAGTGGATTCCATCATTGCGACGGATGCGACAGAAGGAGATGCGGACAAAATCGTGTTGAAGGGCACGGTTCCTTCGGGGGCAAGCGCCTATTTGGACGGCACAGACATCAAGGTGGGAACGCCGTCGGATCCGGCGGTAGAAGCAGGTCCGTTTCTTGTGACCGGCGGTCAAACAGGAACAGATTTTGCCTATGACAGTGGGAATAAAGTATTGAATATTTTAACGTCCACGCCATTGGAAATTACAGCAAAACAAAACCCTGTTACCTATGCGACAATCGCAGTGGCGGAAAACGTAAGTGCATCGGTAACAATCAAAGATTTGACAATTGATTTATCAGAGTGTAATGGCAGCGCTTTATCCATTCCCGGCGGCGCAAGTCTTGATTTGACAGTCAAGGGCGAAAATCTGCTGAGGAGCTATGCGGCAGGACCGGGTATATTGGTAGACAACGGCGCCAAGCTGACTATCAATGGAACAGATACCGAAACCTTAGAGGTATATGGCGCACAAATGGAATATTATAGTAGTTCGGGAGGCACTTCCGGCGGTCTTGCAACCGGTTTCGCGGGCATTGGCGGACAGAATGGCTCCAGTGCATATACCTATACTGGCGAGATTATCATCAACGGCGGAAAAATCAACGCGCATGGCTTTGGGTACGGCGCGGGTATCGGCGGCGGAAATTATGGATCCGGCGGAACGATTACCATCAATGGCGGTATTGTGACCGCTACGACCGGAGAGGGATTGCCGGCAGGGTGGATTGACAGTACCACAGCAAATGCCAGTGGAATCGGCGCTTCTCAAGGAATGCCGGGCGGTGTTATCACGATTACCGGCGGCACGGTAGTCGCAACCGGCGGTTATGGATGCGCCGGTATTGGCGGTGGTACAGCGGATGTGACTATTACCGGCGGCGATGTAACCGCTTATGGCGGTCCGCTTGCTGCGGGCATCGGCGGCTATAACAGAAACAAGGGAGAAATTAAAATCAATATCGGTGCGGGCGCAAAGGTGACGGCATACGGTGGGAGTAGTGCCTGCGGTATCGGTCAGGGAGCAGACACCTCCGCGTCGGTCACCTTAAAGATTGAAAGTGGCGCAGAGGTCTACGCTTTCTCGCAGGAAGGGTCGAACCGTCCGGCCGTTACAGCAGTGGGCAACAGCGCTGATGATCCGGCAAATTTCATCAATGCGTATATTACCAATATGACGCTTCCGTCTGATGTGCCGATTATGGCGTATTTGGACGATATTACCAGATATGTAACGGTTCCGGCAGGCAGTGCCGGTGTTGCCTTTACAACAGCTGTAGCAGGGGAATATATTTCTATGACGGCTGTGGTGATACCGCCGCTAAATGTGAACTATCAGTTTATTCGAGAAGACGAAAGCAAAGCAACTGTCACTTCAGGCACAACGCTCACGATGGAAAGGGTAAAAGCAGTAGTAGCGGCTGACTTTACCAAGGAGCCAACTCCAAATGCACAGGCTGATTATGAAAATAACCGGCTGACCGGTCTTGTGCCGAATGCGGAATACCGTTTGGAAGTGTCGGGCTATTATCTGGAAGTGACGGCTGATGCAGAGGGTAACATTACCGATTCTCGTTTCCCGCAGTTTTATGGCGCAGAGATTTCAATCGTAAAACTAGGAAATGGAACCGATACATTAAACAGTGAGCCGCAATTGCTACAGACTTTTCAGCCTACGATAAGCGGCGTTGCGGTCAAAACAGCTCCTGAAAAAACGAGTTATACTGTCGGCGATACGGCAGACTGGACGGGTCTTGAAGTGACGCTTACCTACACAGCAGGAACCCAGCAATACACGAAGGATATTGCCCTTTCGGATTTTGATGCCAACGGCGTGAGTGTTGCTCCGGCCAACGGTGCTGCACTGAATACCATTGGAGAGCAGATTGATGTGACCGTTTCCTGCAATGCGAATACTGCAGTGTTTTCTGTTGCTGTTCAAGATACCCACAAGGTAGCGCAGATCGGCAGCATCAAATATGAAACGCTGAACAAAGCATTTGAAGCGGCACAGCAAATGACCAAATGGAACGGCGGAACGGTGTCCAGGGAAAATCCGGTGGTAATAGAGTTGCTGGATAACGTTGCATTAGACAATACGATATTGATAGAAGATCGATACGGACGTCCTCAGACCTATCATGTGAAGCTCAACGGCGCAGGATTTACCGTAAGCCGTGCAGCAGACTTTAAAAATACAATGCTTCATGTGGCGCAGAGCAGTACGTTGATATTGGAAAATATTACATTTGATGGTGCCTTGCAGGAGGATACAGCCGATGGTGAGATTTTCTATATGGGCAGCAATGGGAAATCCGGTATGCCGGTACATCATGATTCGCATGATAATTACGTTGTACTGGGACAGGGCGCAGTTTTGCAGAACAATCACAATACCCAAAGTGGCGGCGCAGTCTATGTGGGAGCCGGCACGTTCGAACTGAACGGCGGAACGATTCAAAACAATGTATCCGATAAAATGGGCGGCGGCGTATATGTCGACTCCGGTCGAAACGGAACCAATGATTATGCGGCCCAGTTCTATCCGGCTATCTTTATCATGAACGGCGGCGCGATTTCAGGCAATAAAGCGACAAACAATTATTGTTATGGCGGCGGCATATACGTAAGCAGCATATCAAAAGAAGAATATGAACAGGGAACCAACCCGTCCGGCTTTGTTATGAACGGCGGTGTGATTGAAAACAATGCGGCCTATGACGGCGGCGCGATTGACATGAGCAACTACGACAACGTTCAGATTTTGGGCGGCACAATTCAAAATAACCGGTGTGAAAATGCACAAGGCACTACAAGAACAACCGGGACAACAGGCATCTTGTGCAATTTTGGTGCAAGTCTCAGAGTTGGCGGACAAGTGAACATTACCGATCAAATCGGTATTGCTTTCTACAGTACTTCTTCCGGCGGGAAGCACGGAAAAATTATTGTGGAGAAAGCATTGGAAGTGAATGGTAATCCGTTGCCGCTGCGTATCAACTCCAGCGATGCAAATTGTCCGGATGGCACTGTCTTGGTAGAGAAGAGCGAGGGATATACAGGTTCTCTCAACCTGTCGGATTTTGACTGGAAATATGATAGAAACGGTAGCGAAAATACAAACAGAATTTTGATTGCAAGCGAAGATGGAACGCAGCTTTTGGCAGCAACGCTCCGTGATGCCGGACAAAGGGGAACGACAGATTTAACGTACGAATACGGCGTGACCCTCGGCGCATTAGACCTTTCTGTATGCGAACTCTATGACGAAACCACCGGAGAAAAGCTAAACGGAAGTTGGAACATTATCTATGGCGAAGGAGAAAATGCCGGCACCGTTAAAGATATCAATGAAGATGGTGCGCCTTATGAAATCAGCGCGGTGTTCACACCGGATAATATATTGTTCAGGGAAAAGGAGGTCGTTTTCCGCCTGACCATTACCAGAATGACACCGGACGACTATACGGTTCCAACTGGATTAACAGCAACCTATGGTCAGACACTGGCAAATGTGTCTCTGCCGGCAGGCTTCACCTGGCAGGACGCAGTGACAACAAGCGTCGGCAATGCGGGGAGTAATACTTTCTGCGTTACCTTCACACCGTCCGACACAGATCATTATAAGATTGTTAAAGATATTGAGGTGACGCTGGCGGTGGCATCGGCTACTCCTGTGCTAGTACTCAATACATCCAATCCACAGGGGACGGGCGAAAATCGTTCGATTGATTTAGCAGCAACAGTGACAGGTGTAACCGGCGGAGAAATGCCGATGGGTACAGTAGAATTCTTTAACGGTGAAGTAAGTCTTGGCACAGCAGAACTGGTAAACGGCACAGCAACCTTTGTCTGGAACCATGTTCCGGTAGGGACGCACAGCCTAAAAGCGGTTTATGGGGGTTCTGATAACTATACCGCTGCGGAGGGCGGCACAAGCTATGATTTGGCGAAGGATAAGCAGGATGACTTGCTCGTTGATGAAGTACCGGCAAAAACTTATGGTGACGAGCCATTTGAACTGATGATTGAGGGTGGCAGTGGAACCGGCGAAGTTACATATACGATAATTGGCGATAGCGTCAGCTATGACGAAGAGACCGGAAAATTTACGATTTTAAAGGCTGGCGAGAGCATAATCACGGTAACGAAAGCGGCGGATGACAACTACAATGAAGCTACGGCAACAGTGACGATCAATGTGGCGCAAAAAGTGCCGACGCTGGGCACGGCGCCATCAGCAATGAGAGTAAGACGCGGCAGCCTGCTTTCCACTTCTACGCTTACCGGCGGCGTTGTGACCGGAATCGACGGCACAGAGTTGGAGGGGACCTGGACATGGAAGGACGACCGGGCTATGGACTCGACCGGCACTTATGAGGAGACCGTAGTGTTTACACCGACGGAAGCCAATTATGCACCGGTGGAAGTGGTTATATCCGTTACAGTATATACGCCATCATCTGGTGGCAGCAGTACAATTCGTTATACGGTGACATTTAATACGCAAGGTGGCAGCATGGTTACCAGTAAGACTGTCACCAGAAATACAGCAGTTACGGAACCGGCGGTACCGACCAGAGACGGTTATACATTTGCAGGCTGGTATACAGACGCGAGCGGTACCGAAACGTATGATTTTGATACGAAAGTAACCAAAAATATGACGCTCTATGCAAAATGGACGGAGGATAAAGAAGAAGAACCGACTACCCCAACCGAGCCGGATACGCCGACGGAACCGGACGAATGGGAAAATCCGTTTATGGATGTTGATTCAGACGATTGGTATTATGACGCGGTGCGGTATGCGCAAGAGAACGGTTTATTCGGCGGGATAACGGAAAGTACCTTTGCACCAAATGAGGCAATCACGAGAGCAATGCTTGTAATGGTGCTGTATCGTGTTGAAAATGAGCCAGAAGTCACAGGTACAGTGACTTTTGAAGATGTTGACAGTAACGCATATTATGCAAAGGCAATTGTTTGGGGACAGCAGAACGGAATCATAAAAGGCTATTCCCAAACGGAATTTGCGCCGGATAAGCTAATTTCCAGGGAGGAAATGGCAGCGATTCTACATCGTTTTGCGGAGTATAAGGGGATGGATACCTCTGTAAAAGGCGAGCTTGCCGGATTTGTTGATCAAACGGAAATTGCACAATGGGCAAGAGAAAATGTGGAATGGGCGGTTGGATATAAACTATTATCCGGCAGAAATGATAATATCCTTGATCCGCAGGGAAATACCACTCGTGCAGAAACTGCAGCAATATTACAGCGTTTCTTGGAAAACTAAGCAGAAAAAAATATAAAGCGAATAAAAAGCCGACCCTTCAATTGTTAGATTTTGGTCTAACTTTTGGGGGTCGGCTCAACAATCAGATGTTATTTCTATTGCCTGTTTTTGTGCTGATAAAATGCTTGCTGCCGATGGGATTTTGCTTATGCTGTAGCTTAATATTTCTCCATTAAACATATCGAAAAATGGATCTAAATACAGTTTCTTGATAATCATTCTACCTTTGTTATCTATCTCGTAATACTTAAATTCAGTAGTATCGGTAGTTATCTTCTGATGTGGTACAGATGTTTTAAATCGTCTGTTTATTCTATTTGGTGCTATTTTACCAACATTACCTTTATATGAATTGTACTTACGACTTTTTCTTGTGAACGATACAACTTGTAAGCCTAATTTTTGCATAATTCTTTGTACTTTCTTTTTATTCACAAAAATCTTTCTGTTTCTCAATTCTCTATATACTCGTCTGTAACCGTAATCCTTGTTTTCAATATGTATTTTTGTGATTTCTTCTTCTAAATCCTTATCGGGGTTTTCTCGCTCAAACCGTTTTTGCCAATACATATATGTTGCCTTTGGAAAACCTACTACTGCGAGAATATCTTTTAGTTTAAACTGTCCTCGGAGACTGTGGACGATTCTCGCTGTTTTTTCACAAGAGTTTCCTCTTCTAAACGCAGTCTCCTCAATTCTTTTAAATACGCGTTCTCTATTCTTAATTTTAAGTTCTCTTCTTCGAGTTGTTTGATATGTTCCGCTCTTGTATCAACTGTTGTTTCTTCGTTGATTTTAGCTGTGCTTTTCGTTTCATTGATACTCAAAGTTTTCTTACGACCTTTCTTCTTAGTTCTCAAAGCATCAGGTCCGGCTATCCTAAAGTCATTAACCCATTTGGTTATCAAAGACGGATTATTGATACCATGCGACAGTGACAAATCCTGATATGAGACTTCACTTGATAGATACAATTCTACCACAGAAAGTTTAAAATGAAAATTTGTCTGGAGCGCATTAAAGCAGTATCGCCAATTTCATTATACGCATTAACCCAAACACGCACTTGTTTTTTATCTGGGATATTATATTGCTTTGCTAAATATCCATAACCACCTTTTCCATCCAAATATGCTTGCACTACTTTCTTCTTAAATTCATAACTATATTTTGCCATGATAAAACTGACCTCCCTTTCGTTAGATCTTTGGTCTATCTTTTGGGGGTCAGTTCATAGGCGGGTGGATTTTTGTTTATCATTCAAATGAATAGAGAGAAATTTAGATAGATAAAATTGAACGAAAAATATATAAAAGTGCGTTATGCTTTTAGGGGCGATAGTGTAAACGCAAAATAGTATAGACAGTGAGATGGGGGGATACAATCTGAGGTACGGGTGCCAAAAACAAAAATTTGGATCATGATGTGGACATGAAAGTCAAAGTAAATGGAGAATTTGTCTCATATATGATACTATAAGTTTTTCAATAAACTTTATATGAATTTCTGATTATCTTTTTAAATCTTTTCAAATGTCCGTATATCCTTATTTTACAGGCTATACGGGCATTTTTACTATCGGCAGATACTTACGTTTCCTCACGTTTTTTCACATTTCTTCACGGCCAATCGTGGTAAAAATCGTGGTAAAATCTAGGCAATCAGTTCCCTAAGTTCTTCCTTGATTCCCTCAACAGACGCATGAGCATACAGATTCATTGTGATATTGATGTTGGAATGACCCATGATATACTGTAAACTCTTTGGGTTCATGCTCTTATTTGCTAATCTTGTGCAGAACGTGTGGCGTAGCATATGTGGCGTTATCTTCGGTAACGGGTTGTCCTCATGCTGTTTATTGTATTTCTTTGCGAGATTGGCAAACGCTATATTATAAGCAACATTTGTCATAGGGTAGCCTTTTCCATTGAGAAAGAGGAAATGACTGTAACCATCAACCACTATCGGCTCGGCTTTCTGTTTTCTTGCCATGACACGCTCAAAGGCTCTGCACACTTCCTCACTCATGGGAACATCACGCATACCGCTTTTTGTTTTCGGTGTGTCTATGTAGTAGCCTGTCCTGCTGTTCTTCAACAACTGGTGTTCTACATGGATAACCTTTTCCGTAAAGTCCAACTCACTGACGGTCAATCCGCACAGTTCAGAAATGCGAAGTCCTGTCTTTAACAGTATCACGATTTCATCATAATACTTGCGGTA
>CBCTHD010000021.1:0-13203 GCA_965146615.1 uncultured Clostridia bacterium | reverse complement strand
ATGTCGCCGCCGGTATAAAACCACTCTATTTCTTGTCCCAATATATTTCCTTTTCCCGCGTAGGTACCATCCTTTACTGTGAGTTTTGAAGGCGTATGAAGTCCTCCACAATAAATTCCCATCGACGGTTGTTTCTGCCCAATTGGCACCACCTTGGCAAAATAAAACACACTGTAATCCAGGCCAATGGTAGTTCTATACATTGCATATCCATCCGCTACCTGTAGTTTGCCGCCTTCCACCTGTTCTTCCCGCGCTTCTGTTTGCAAAAGACGTGTACCGGGACGTATGGACGACAAAATATTCTCACACAGTGTGTCACACGCTTCATTCCATTGTGCCGCCTCTTCATTCACATAAAGCGCCGCTGCAATCAGGGCATCTTCTTTGGTTTGAATCAACGAAAGCCCCCAAAGCATCATATTGGTATAATACGGTTGAACGGGTTCTATCGAAAAAATAGCCATATTGCCGCCATCTGACGACGAAAAGTGCGTCGTATAAGGCTCTGCGGCAAGGTCACAAACTTCTTCCATATACATACGCGCGGTTTCCTGAAAATCGCTGTCCGCCGTCATATAGGTTTCCATGACGTATAGCATGACCTGCTGCCCGGAAACAAGTTCCGACCAAACGCGCTGTTCTCCCATGGCAGCCGCCGGTACACAAAGGAAGCTATTTCCCACCTCCGGCGTTCGCTGCGAGCCTTCCGGCATTCTCAGTGTGAGTCGCCCTCCCATCAAATCATAGGGTTCCTCCGCCTTGGGAACTTCAAATAACGACTCCCCTTCCGGCGGCGCAGTAAAAATAATAACGGTTTTTGACGCATCTTCCCAATTTACTTTTGCACCAAATGCTTCCGCAAAAAAACGTACCGGTACATATGTCCTGTCCTGCCAGACGCGCGTCGGCACGTCAAGCGGGACGGTTTCCTCTCCGACCGTCGCGGCGCTTTCTCCGATTGGCAAAGAGATTCTTATGCCGTCTCTCTCCGCCGCTGCGGTCTGCGTTTCTTCCGTCCATGTGACCTCCGCACCCATTGCTTCCGCCACTGCTCTCAACGGAACAAGAACGCGGTCTTGTTCCATTACGGGTGGCGTATCAAATGAAACTTCTTTTCTGTCCACTGTGACACGAATCAATTCTTTTTCTGCGGCCGCGTCAACTGTTGTTCCAAGGTTAATAAACATTTGACACAGAATCAACAGCCACAGCAGCGTGTTTTTTTTCATGCCATCATCTCCCTTTCAATATATTCAAACCCTCTCTCATTACTATTTATTATAACGCAAATTGCTAAGTTCGTCTACTCTCTTTTGCACCAATATCAAAAATCCCCCCGTCCTATGTACGCGCATTGGTTCAAAACCAAAAAGCCGTATGGAAAAATTCCATACGGCTCCACTCCTTGATTCGTCTATTTGATGCCAATGTCCTTCCGAAAATGCATCTCTGGAAAGGATACCTTGTCCACTGCGGCATACGCCCGCTGAATCGCTTTGTCCAAATTTTCATCCACTGCCGTCACGCCCAGCACGCGCCCGCCTGCCGTTTTGAGCAAGTCGCTGTCAAAGGACGTTCCCGCATGAAATACCGTCACATTCGGGTCCTCTTCCGCCCGGTCTACGCCGGCAATTTCATAGCCCGTCTGGTATTTGCCGGGATAGCCGCCGGAAGCCACTACTACGCATACCGCCGCATTGTCCTCCCATTCCACCGGAACCTGGTCCAGCGTCCCATCGATGGTCGCGTTCATAATATCAAACAAATCGCTCTTTAAGCGCGGCAAAACCACCTGCGTTTCCGGGTCGCCAAACCGCGAATTGTATTCAATCACCTTCGGCCCTTTTTCCGTTATCATCAATCCGAAATAAATCGTGCCACGGAACGGACGTCCTTCCTTCGCCAGCCCGTCAATGGTCGGCTGAAAAATTTCCTCCATGCACTGCTGCGCCAGCGCTTCCGTGTAAATCCGACTGGGCGAAAATGTCCCCATACCGCCGGTATTGGGACCCTCGTCATGGTCAAACGCGCGTTTATGATCCTGCGCACTCACCATTGGTACCACAGTTTTCCCATCCGTGAACGCCAGCACGGAAACCTCCGGCCCGGTCAAATATTCTTCCACCACCACGCGGCTGCCGGAATCACCAAAGATTTTGCGAACCATCATGTTTTCCACCGCTTCTTTTGCTTCCTCAAAATTCTTTGCCAACACCACACCTTTGCCCAGCGCCAACCCTTCCGCTTTAATCACCGCGGGATAAGTCCCCTGTGCCTCAATGTACTCCAGCGCCCTCGCGGGGTCGTCAAACACCTCATACCCCGCCGTCGGAATGTTATATTTGCGCATGAGTTCTTTGGCATATACCTTGCTGGCTTCAATTTCCGCCGCTTTCGCGCTCGGACCGAATGCGCGCAGACCCGCTTCCTCCAAACGGTCCACCATACCCGCCGCCAGCGGGTCATCCGGTGCAACGACCGTCAAATCAATTTTATTCTCTTTGGCAAATGCCACCATTTTATCCAATTCCATCGCGCCAATCGGAACGCATTCCGCCAGCTGTGCAATGCCGCCGTTGCCAGGCGCGGCATAGATTTTATCGACTTTATCACTCTGCGCCAGCTTCCAGATAATCGCATGTTCCCGTCCGCCGCCGCCTACTACCAATACTTTCATGGATTCCCTCTCCTTTTTCTTAATGTCTAAAATGACGCATACCGGTGAACACCATCGCAATGCCGTATTTATCGCATGCGTCAATGGATTCCTGGTCACGAATGGAACCGCCCGGCTGAATAATCATGCCGATACCCGCTTTATGCGCCGCTTCCACGCAGTCGGAGAAGGGGAAGAATGCATCGGACGCCATCACGCTGCCCGCCGCTTTGTCGCCCGCATATTTAATTGCCAGCTCCAGCGCTGTGATGCGGTTGGTCTGTCCCGGCCCTACGCCCACTGTCGCATGGTCTTTTGTCAAGACAATCGCATTGGACTTGGTATGTTTGACGACTTTCCACGCAAACAACGCTTCCTCCATCTGCTCTTTCGTGGGCTGTGCTTTGGTAACTACTTTGACGTCGTCCATGTGAATCAGTTCCGTGTTCAGCTTTTGCACCAGCAGTCCGCCGCCCACTTTTTTCATATCCAGCGCTTCCTTGCTGACCGGCTGTTCAATACCTTCCAGCGTCAGCAAACGGATATTTTTCTTACGGCTCAATATTTCAAACGCTTCTTCACTAAAAGAAGGCGCAATCACAATTTCAATAAAGATTTCACTAATTTTTTCAGCCATCGCACGGTTTACTTCACGGTTTGCCGCAATGATGCCGCCGAAGATGGATACCGGATCCGCTTCATATGCCCGAAGATACGCCGCATCAATGGTGTCCGCTGAGCCTACGCCGCAGGGATTTGCATGTTTACAGGCAACCACGGTGGGCTCCTCAAATTCTTTCAGTAAATCCAACGCGCCGTTGGTGTCGTTGATGTTGTTAAACGACAGTTCTTTGCCGTGCAGTTGTTTTGCGCCCGCAATTACGCCCGCCGGAATTTTGCCGCTTTCCCGATAGAATACCGCCGCCTGGTGCGGATTTTCGCCATAGCGCATATCCTGCGCTTTTTCAAAGCTGACTGTCAAGGTATCCGGATATTCCGCTTCGCCCAGTTGTTTAAACATGTAGTTCGCAATCAGGCTGTCATAGTTCGCTGTATGTTCAAACACGCGGTAGGACAGGCGTTTTTTCGTTTGCAGCGATACCTCGCCGTCCGCTTTCAATTCATCTACCACCGTCTGATAATCGGAAGGATTGACAATCACCGCCACGTCCTGCCAGTTTTTCGCTGCCGCACGAATCATGGTTGGACCGCCGATGTCTATGTTTTCAATGGCTTCTTCAAAGGATACGCCGTCTTTGGCAATGGTCTGTTTAAACGGATACAGGTTGATTGCCACAATGTCAATCGGCTCAATGCCCAGCTTCTTTAGCTGCTGCATATGTTCGCTGTTGCCGCGCATTGCGAGAATGCCCGCATGGACTGCCGGATGCAGTGTTTTCACACGTCCATCCAGACATTCCGGAAATCCCGTAATTTCCGAAATTCCAATCACGGAAACGCCGCCCTCCTTTAACGCTTTCGCTGTCCCGCCTGTAGAAATAATTTCATAGCCCAGCGCCGCCAGTTCTTTTGCAAACGCCACGACCCCTGTCTTATCCGATACACTGATTAATGCTCTTTTTGCCATATGTCCTTCCTCCCTATTCCTTGTCCAATATTTTTACTTTCCGTCCCTCAATCACCAGCCGTTCCTGACAAAACAGACTGACCGCCTGCGGCAGGATTTTCCATTCCGCTTCCTCCATCACCCGGCGCTGCAAGGTTTCCGGCGTATCGTCCTCCCGCACTTCAACTGCCTTTTGCAGCACAATTTCTCCGCCGTCCGTCACCTCGTTGACAAAATGTACCGTCGCTCCGGTGAGTTTTACGCCGTATTCCAACGCCTTTTCATGCACCTTCAGCCCATAAAACCCATCGCCGCAGAAGGAGGGAATCAGCGCGGGGTGCACATTCAAAATACGCCCGCGGAATGTTTTGGTAAACTGCTGCCCCAGAATAATCATGAAACCCGCTAATACCACCAAATCAATCTGCTGTTCCAGCAGATAGTCCACAATTCTTTGTGTAAACGCTTCACGGTCGCCTTTTGATGGTATCACCGCCGTAGCAATGCCATTTTGTGCCGCACGCGTGAGTGCATAAGCATTTTCTTTGTTAGACAAAACCAATACAATTTCGCCGCCTAGAATTTCACCGCTTTTCTGTGCGTCAATCAACGCCTGCAAATTGGTTCCAGACCCTGATGCCAGCACTGCAATCCGTTTCGCCATGACACTCTTTCCTTTCCCGTCAAACAATCTCTACCTCACCGGCTCCGGCTTCTACGCTGCCAACCACATAGGCCTTTTCTCCCAGTTCGGCAAGCATCTTGACCAATCCGTCCGCCTGTGCCGGCTCCACTGCCATCATCATGCCCAGACCCATATTAAACG
This sequence comes from uncultured Clostridia bacterium, assembly GCA_965146615.1. Lineage (GTDB taxonomy): Bacteria > Bacillota > Clostridia > RUG12999 > RUG12999 > JAAWTG01. Next base: position 8,151 of record CBCTHD010000021.1, on the reverse strand, counting down.
TGCCGAACATGTCTTTTTCTGGAATCTTTCCTTCCTCGGCAATCACGTCGAACAGGGGCAGTACCTGCCAAGAGCCTTTGTTAATTTTCGCATGGGTGCCCTCCGGCAGCATACGCGGAATATTTTCATAGAAGCCGCCGCCCGTAATGTGGCAGATTGCTTTTACATCAAATCTGGAAATAGCTTCCAGCGCCGGTTTTACATAAATCTTCGTGGGCCGCAGCAACGCTTCGCCCAACGTTCCGCCAAGCTGCTCACACGGCTGCTGCAAGCGCTCTTTTGCACCCGCTCCATCCAGCTCGAAAATTTTACGCACCAGAGAAAATCCATTGGAATGTACGCCGGAGGAAGCAATCCCCACCAGCGCGTCGCCCGCTTTCACCTTGGCGCCGTCAATGATATTCTTTTTATCCACCACGCCGACGCTGAATCCCGCCACGTCATATTCGTCCTCGGGATAAAAGCCCGGCATTTCCGCTGTCTCGCCGCCAACCAGCGCACAGCCCGCCTGCACGCAGCCGTCCGCTACGCCTTTTACTATATCTGCCACTTTTTCCGGCACGTTTTTGCCCAGCGCAATATAGTCCAGGAAAAAGAGCGGTTTCGCACCGCTGCACACAATGTCATTGACGCACATTGCCACACAGTCCTGCCCTACTGTATCGTGCTTGTCCTGCAAAAATGCCAGTTTCAATTTGGTGCCGACGCCATCCGTTCCCGAAACCAACACCGGGTTTTCATAACCGTTTCCCAATTCAAACAGTCCGCCGAAGCCGCCCAAATCTGTTAAAACGCCGGGAATCATGGTTTTTTTCACATGTTGTTTCATGAGACGGACCGCCTCATACCCCGCTTCAACGTCTACGCCGGCCGCTTTATAACTTTCGCTCATTCGTCTTAGCCCCTTCCTCTATTTTACAGTTCCATGATGCTCTGCTCAAATACATTCTTATCGGAAATGACCGGAACACCGCCCGGATAGTTTCCAGAGAAACAAGCGTCACAGAAGTCCATGCGCAAATGCGGCACCATCTCCCGCAGGCTTTCCTTTTTAAGATACCCCAGCGTGTCCGCACCAATGTTCTGACGAATTTCCTCTACTGAATATTGACAGGCAACCAGGTTGTCCCTGTCGGGAATATCTGTTCCATAATAGCAGGGCCACAGGAACGGTGGTGCAGCAATACGCACATGCACTTCCGTTGCGCCCGCATTTTTCAACATGGTTACAATGTTTTTTATGGTTGTGCCACGCACGATGGAGTCGTCTACCATGACGACTCGTTTTCCCTTCACACAAGCGCCCATGGCATTTAGTTTGATGTTGACGCTTCGCTCGCGCATGTCTTGACTCGGCTGAATAAACGTTCGCCCGACATAGCGGTTTTTCATCAGCCCCAGGTCATAGCGGATACCGGATTCTTCCGCATAGCCCACTGCCGCGCACAACCCGGAGTCCGGCACTGCAATGACAATATCTGCTTCGACAGGGTACTGCCGCGCCAGCAGTCTGCCTGCGAGCTTGCGTGCTTCATACACACTTTGCCCGTCAATCACGCTGTCAGGGCGTGCAAAGTAAATGTGTTCAAACACGCAAAGCGCCGTCTTGTTCGATTTGGTATACTGTATACACTCTGTGTTGTCCGGACGCACCACAACCATTTCGCCCGGCTTGACGTCCCGAATGAATTCCGCGCCAACCGCGTCCATGGCACAGCTTTCCGACGCAAACACCGTTACATCGTCGCCGATTTTTCCCATACACAGCGGCCGAATCCCCAGCGGGTCACGCAGTGCAATCAATTTGCGCGGACTCATAACCACCAAGGAAAATGAGCCTTCCAGCTTCATTGCCGCTTTTGCCACCGCTTCTTCGATTGATTTCGAGTTCAGACGTTCTCTGGCAATTAAATAGGCGATTGCTTCCGTGTCATTCGTAGACTGGAAAATCGCGCCCTGTTTTTGTAAATCCATCCGCAGCTGCGCCGCATTGGATAAATTTCCGTTATGCGCAATGGTCAGCGTTCCTTTTACATATTTGCTCGTCAGCGGCTGTGCATTTTCCCGCGTATTTTCTCCTGTAGTGGAATAGCGCACATGTCCGATACCAATGTTGCCTTTGATTTGCGAAATCACAAAATCGCTGAATACATCCGGCACCAGTCCCAAATCCTTGTGGCAGAAAATATGATTGTCGTCGTTGACTGCCATGCCGCAGCTTTCCTGTCCGCGATGCTGCAAGGCGTACAGTGCATAATAAATCGTGCGCGCGCAGTCCTTGCCGCTCTTGTCATAGATGCCGAATACGCCGCATTCTTCCTTTGGTTTATTGTCTTTTACTTGGTTTGAAAAACACATAAACGAAATCCTCCCAAATTTACGGGCCCGGCCCGTCGCTCTTCTCTCTCACAAATAGCAGTAGCGGGATATACCTGTACCCCGCCACATTCATTTTTTATTTCGCGTCGCCCATCAGCCGCCGCATTACTTCCTGGTATGCGTCCTCAACGCCGCCCATATCCCTTCTAAACCGGTCTTTATCCAGTTTTTCTCCCGTATTGCTGTCCCAGAACCGGCAGGTATCCGGCGAGATTTCGTCCGCCAGCACAATGCCGTCCGGCGTACGTCCAAATTCCAGCTTGAAATCAATCAATTCGATATTTAAATCCTTCAGATAATTTGCCATAAAACGGTTCACATGCAGCGCCATCTCTGCAATTGTCTGCATTTCTTCCTTTGTTGCCAGCCCCATTGCCGCAATATGGTAGTCGTTAATCATGGGGTCGCCCAGTTCGTCATCTTTATAACAATATTCCAAAACAGTGGTGTTCAGCTTGGTACCTTCCGGCAGTCCCAACCGTTTGGACAGACTGCCCGCTGCAATGTTGCGCACGATGACCTCAATCGGTACAATCTCCACTTTTTTCACCAATGTTTCCCGCTCGGACAGTTCTTCCACATAATGCGTCGGAACGCCGTCTTTTTCCAGCAGACGGAACATATGGTTGCTCATGCGGTTGTTGACAATTCCTTTGCCGACAATGGTCCCTTTTTTCAGACCGTTGAACGCAGTTGCATCATCTTTATACTGTACAATGTACAGATTGTCGTCGTCCGTCCGAAATACCTTTTTCGCTTTGCCTTCATACAGCATATCTTTCATTTGTGCCATGGTGAACCCCTCCTATTTAGTTCTCACTTGCTATTTTTTCTGTCAACGCCTTGTCTTTCCGGCGAACTTCCTCCGCCATATCTATTTTAAATTGTTTCAGTTTTTCTTTGACTTGCGGGAACGCCCCTGCCAAAATCTGTGCCGCCAATATACCCGCGTTCGCCGCGCCGTCTATCGCTACAGTCGCCACCGGAATCCCGCTGGGCATCTGGACGATGGATAACAACGAATCCAACCCGTCCATCGTGGAGGATTTAATCGGCAGTCCAATCACCGGAAGCGTCGTATACGCCGCCAAAACGCCCGGCAAATGCGCCGCTTTTCCCGCGGCTCCGATAATCACGCCAAATCCGTTCTCTTCCGCACTTTTCGCAAACGCCGCCGCTTCTTCCGGCGTTCTGTGCGCCGACATGACATGAATTTCATAGGCAATTCCAAACTGCTCCAGCTTATCCAGCGTGCCTTTTACCACACCATAATCGGAATCGCTTCCTATAATTACCGCCGCCTTGGGCTGCTTGTCCATCGATTCATTCCTCCTCTATTGTTCCAAAAGGTTTACACCATCTCTCTATGTCACAATTTTTTGCGCTCTTTCCACGCATACTATTTTATCATATCCATATACAAATTACAAGTCCATTTTTTTACTAAAAAACCAGTCGGAATCTGTCGCCTATCCATCTCATTTGCACAGCACAAAAAAAATAGTACAACTGCTAGGCATTTTACCATTCATCGCTATGCGAGAAAGCACAAAAAACCGCCGCCCGCCTTTTGCGCGGACAGCGGTCTATAGATGTGTTTCGTCTATTTTGATTCACATAGCCCCAATTGCGTCATTTTCCCGCCCTGATAGGTAAAATAGACATAGTGCCCATTATCTGTACCATATAGATAGGTATTGTGGCTTATCTCCGTGGGCGTACCCAATGCTGCAAAGAGCTCTTGGGGGCTCATATCCGCGCTGACGTCGAGGTTGTAGGAAAACTCCCCGCCGCCGCTGGTGTCAATTTGATACACTTTCCCATTCCGCAAATGGCAGGTGATGTCCTCTCCTATCTCCTGCTCCGTCGTTCCATCCGGATATGTAACCTGCACCCCGGTCATGTGGTAAAGCAACACGTCAATTCCGTCCTCCATATGCAGCCGTTGCGACGGCGCCGACCAGCGGCCAATCAACATTTCCTCATTGCTTCCCCAGCGAATCCTGTCAACATGCATACGCTCCTCCGAAATGTGGCGGTTTGCATAACAAATGCGTGTAAGTTCTTTTTTCTTCATTTGATATAGCTTTCCATATATTGTTTCCAAGTCTGCCCGTTCAAAGGTATGCAATTCCTCGCGCAGCACAAATGTCACAGTATTAAGCTGCTGTGTCCCTGCAAACAGCAATATCGCGTTACATGCCAAATTGCTCTCCAAATATCCGCCTTGGTACATTTCCTCTTCGTTGATGGAATAGAGAACAACAGCGTCCTTTTCTCCTTGCCAAGAAAGCCGGTCAAATTGATAAAGCGGGTCCGGCGCCGGCAACATGCGAACCAGTGTTTCTACATCTTCCTCACCCGCCCGGCGTGCCGCAACAAGTTGCTCCAGCGCATTTTGAAAGTCGTGCGGCAACTGTGGCGCTGCGCTACCCGCGCCGATAAAACTCCCCGCCGACAGCAGGACAATGAGCACAAGCGCAACCGTTCGTGACGTTTTAGAATAGGTCCTGCCGGACAAAACATTTTGGATCCGCCCGCGAAACTGTTTTTCCGCAAATCCCGCCACAGCTGCCGGTGTACGGCTGCCCGCCGCTTCCACCAATGCCGTGGCATAGCTTCGTTTTTGCTCCGCTGAATAACTTTTTACCACAGAAGCATCACATGCCAGTTCCATATCCCGGCGTATTTTGCTGCAAAGAAACCACATGAGTGGATTGAACCAATACACGCAACGCAGGATATACAGCGCAATGCTGACCAGATGGTCCTTCCTCTTTGCATGCGTCGCTTCATGCGCTATCATACAAGCGATCTGTTCTGTTTTCCCCGCCGTTTCACATGCTTTCGGCAACACTGCCACAGGGTGGAGGATACCAAAAAGAAAGGGTGTTTCATAGTCTTCCGTATAGCATACCCGTATGCCATGCTGTTTTTCAATGCCGCTGCGGCGTAAATTCCGCACCGTCCGCAGATAAGACACCACCAAAATGAGCAGCAGAGCTACTAAAACGATAAAATACAGTAATATCAAAAACATTTCTAACAGAAACGGAAACCCAATTGCATTTTGCTGAAGTACCGGCTGAACGTCTGGCACCAACTCTGCTGAGCCGAATGAAACTGTTTCCGGTATCTGAACGATATGCTGCTGGTAGGCCGCTCCCATCTGACGAACAGGAATGGAGTAGCGCACCGGCAGCGCCAATTTTACCAAAAAAACGCCCCAAATTCCATAGTGTATCTGCGGCGAAATTCGTTTCCCCGCGATCCCCTTTATGAGTAAAATAACTCCCGCAATAAGACAGGCTTCAATGCTGTTGCGCACCAGTATCTCCAGTACATAAAACATCACGGTTCCTCCTTTCCATGCGACGCAATGATCTCCTTGAGTTTTTCCATTTCTTGCTCTGAAATATTTCCATTTACAAACTGTGCTACCATACTGGACAATGACCCATGGTATACCTTATCTAAAAAGGATTGCCCAATGCTTCTTTGCACCTGCTCCCGCGTAACCCGTGGCTTACAGATAAATCCAGGTTCCTTGCGGGACAGTGCGCCCTTCTTGACCAGCCTGTTTAAAAATGTGTAGGTCGTATTTTTGCTGGTGCCGCCGTGCTCCGGCTGCAAAAAATACGCTGCGATGTCCTGTGCCGGTATTTTGCCTTTTTGCCAAACCACTTCCATAATTTCAAGTTCACGGTCAGTGATTGTCGGAATCTTTTTCATATCTCTCCCTCCATACGAATTTGTTAGTATACTATTATACTAATGCATTCGTATGAAAAAGTCAAGTTATTTCTCAAAGTTGGTAATAAATTGTAATCATTTTGTTGCCGCTTTCCACAGCAGTCCGGTCTATCTGCTATTGTTTTTCCCATAAAAAAGCCCTTTCGGATTCAGCATACAAAATCCGAAAGGGCTTTCTCTTTTGTTTTCTTTTATTGATTCTCCCGCCGGTACAAATTACCGCCATGAATATCCCCAATCACAATGACCGGAAAATCTTTAACCGTCAGCCGTTTAATGGATTCGCTGAGCAAATCGGGATACGCGATTTCCTCCACCTTCTCCACGCAGCTTGCCAGCAGCGCGCCTGCGCCGCCCGTCGCGCCGAAATAGACGCAGCCGTATTTCTGCATCGCGTCATATACCTCCGGCAGCCGCTCGCCCTTGCCAATCATTCCGGTTTCTCCCAGGCGAATCAGCGTCGGTGCGTAGGCATCCATACGTCCGCTGGTCGTCGGGCCGCAGGAGCCAATGACCTGCCCCTCCTTGGCGGGGCAGGGACCGACATAATAGATAATCTGATCTTTGACATCAATCGGCAGCGGTTTGCCTTGTTCCACCAGTTCCACAAGGCGTTTATGTGCCGCGTCGCGTGCTGTATAAATCTCCCCGCTTATCAGCACCTGGTCGCCCGCATATAAATCCTTCAATTGTTCCCGGCGGAGCGGCGTTGTGATTCTCTTTACCACGTTTTCACCTTCTTTTATGCTTCGATTAAGTCCAGCACACTGTCCAAAATGAAATCCGCACCATGCACTTCAAAAAACGTTCTGGACGCCTGCCCGTTCACGCCTGTCAGTACAGCTGCAAACTTTGCGCCCATCTCTTTGGCAGCGAACAGGTCTGCACCTGCATCTCCCACCACCAACACCTTTTCCATTTGTTTCCTGTCGTATTTGCCGTGTGCCAGTTCAAAATCAGAATAAGTATCTCCCAAAACCGCCTTTGCAAAGGTATAGGGATGCGGTTTTGCAAGCGATACATGCTGGAATTTTTTCTGTACCGGCTCCAACTCGTCATAGGTGATACAAAGCGCCGGATCAAAATATTGCATAATATTCCACGTTTCCGCCGGACGGCGAAATTCCTCCCGCGGACGCCCTGTGCCCACACCCAATCGAAAACCTGCGGCGTGCAGTGTTTGTAGCAGCTGCTGCGTCTGCCCCAGCGGGTGTAGCGGTTCCTCTCCTTGCATCATCGCCTGTTTTTCACTGTCCGATGCTTCATAACCAAAAAAATCACGAAACCCTTCACTGCCACAATACCATTCATTGAAAGCAACCTGCACCATAGTCCAGATTTCCCCCAGCCGGGAACAATCCTTGCCGGGCAATACCTGTTGCAGCAGTTCCTCCGCATGGGTATACAAATCCGGTACCCGCAAGTCTGCCTGCTTGTAATGGTCATAAATCGCCCGAAAATCGTCTCCGCACCCCAATCCCACCATGCCGGCAAACATCAGATAAGCAAGATCCCAGTTGGTGTTGACACCATAGTTTTTCAGCAGCACAATGGTGTCGTCGCCACAAAACACTTTGTCCGCCAGTGCGCGTGCCTGCTGTCCCATCTGTTTCAAGTCCAGAGTTTGCGTGCCAAAATAACGTTTATCAAACGCCAGCTCCACGCTGCTCAACGCCGCACAGTCCCAATAGGTCCGCTCACTGGTGATTACACCGTCCATATCAAACAAAATCGTATCAAATTCTTTCAAAAAGTTCGCTGGGTTCATTGTTATTTCATCCTTCCACTTCAAATGTAATGCCGCCGGCAACACCTGCCGTCATGCCCGCCCGCTCCGGATGAATTTCCAACGCGCGTCCCAGCGCAAGCCCTACCGCGCGGTAAACGGCTTCCCAAATGTGGTGTCCGTTGACGCCTTTTTGCAGCTGGATTTGCAGCGTGCAGCAGGCGCCCTGTGCAAACCCTTCCCAAAAAGTGGATAAATCAGCGCTGTCCATTCCCTCACACTGTGCGGGAATG
>CBCTHD010000020.1:0-13286 GCA_965146615.1 uncultured Clostridia bacterium | reverse complement strand
CGCCGAGCGGCAACGCCAAAAACCTAAACTATTGGAATAGCGTCTCCCGCACCCTGTACGAGACGGATTACCTGAGCGAAGCGAGTTTTGAAATCCAGCTGGACGAATTGGAGACCGCGCGGTATCTCATCTACTATGTAGAGCGCTCCACCAACCCGAACCTGGACTACGTGGGCGTATATGAAATGAGCGTGGGACTGGACGCCACCATCTCCTTGTCCTCCACGTTCTATGAAATTCAGGAAAACCGGTTCCAGAACCTGTTTGAAATTGCGAAAGTACCGGAAGGGGAAACCGTGGCAGATTTACAGTCCCGTATGACGATTCAAGGCGGCGGCGAAAACTTCATTTGCCTGAAAAAAGACGGCTATCTGCTGGAACAGGCGGTGGAGGGCGCACAGCTCCATGTCAAATCGGAAACGGACTATAAAATATACAACATTCACACCGGTATTGCAGGCACACTGGAGGAAGCGGCGGAATTTTTGACCTTCGACAAGCTGAGTGCAGAGCCGCAGAACATGGTGACGCAGAACTTGAACCTGGTGCGCAGCATTGACAACTACACCGTCCGCTATCTGTCCACGGACAGTGCGCTGGATGCGGAAACGGGCGCGGTAACCCGTCCCAGAGTCAACGATGTGCAGCTGACGCTGACGGCAATCATCAGCGACGGCACCCGGGAGATACAAAAGACATTTGACGTAGTGATTCAATCCGAACCGGTGGAACAGCCGGACAACCTGGCGGCGGGCAAGACGGCGACAGGGTCTACCGCATGGTCGCAGGGGCCGGCAAAAAACGCGACGGACGGCGACATGGAAACCTTCTGGCAGTCGCTGAGCGCGGATACAAGCAATACGCTGACGATTGATTTGGGCAGCGTGACCGCCTTCAATCAAGCGCTGGTGCAGCTGGATCCGGAGGGAATGCAGAGCTTTGTCCTGGAGGGCAGCAACGACAAAAAGACTTACACCGTCTTTGCAGAAGCGACGGACGGTCTGACGGAGGTAATGCCCTTTGCGTTTGACCAGGTACAGTGGCGGTATGTGCGTTTCCGCGCCGTCAAGACAGCGGTGGACCCCAAGTGCAGAGTCTATGAAATCCTGCTGTTCCGGTCCGACGATACGCTCTATATCGACGCCTATCAGTTGGTAAACCTCGATGCAGATGCGCTGGATTTGGGCGATTTGTCGTCTGTACGCTATGATTTGGCGCTGCCGCAGCAGGGCGCAAACGGAACCACGATTTTGTGGTCCAGCGACAATGAAGCGGTGCTCAGCAGCAGCGGAACCGTCCACCGCGGCACACAGGACCAGACGGTAGTGCTGACCGCGCGTGTGCGGTATTGCGGCGTGGAGGTCGTGCGGACGTTTTCTGCAACAGTTATGATGGCAAAAACAGCGGAGCAGGAGAAACGGGAGATTGCCGATGCAATCTTGCTGAAAGACCTGACAAGCGAGCGGTATAACGCCATCACCAAAAACCTGACATTGCCGGAAAGCGGGCTGTATCAAACGCCGCTGACCTGGCAATCCTCCAACCCCGGCGTGATTTCCGATACCGGTGTTGTAACCCGGCAGTCGGAAAATACACCGGTCACACTGACAGTCACCTTCCTCTATGATGGAGAAGAAGTGGTAAAAACCTTTGACTTGACCGTGCTGGGCACGAGCACCGGCAGCGGCAGCAGTTCCGGCAGCGGCGGCGGTGGCGGCGGATCTTCATCCGGCGGCGGACGGGCAACTTCCGGCGGCGTGAGCGGCAGTCTTATTCCGTCCTCCGGCGATCAGTCTACTTACCAATATGCAAACGACGATACGCCGGGCGGCGCAGCGCAAACCCCCTCCTTCACGGATTTAGAGCAGCACGCATGGGCGCAGCCTTACATTGAAACCCTGCTGCAAAAAGGCATTGTCAACGGGGTGGGCGACGGACAGTTTGCGCCGGAGCGGCTGGTCACACGGGAGGAGTTTGTCAAAATGGTCGTGCTCGCATTTGACTTGCCGCTGGGCGGCAGCGAGACGCCGTTTGCGGACTGCAATGCGGACGACTGGTATGCGCCTTATGTGGCGGCAGCCTATGAAAACGGCATTATCCGCGGTGTGAGCGATACAGAATTTGGACTCGGTACTACCATCAGCCGGCAGGACATGATGGTGATTGGATATAATCTGCTTGCGCTGCGCGGCGAAGCGCCGGTGGCAGCGGAAATCAATTCGGAATTTACCGACCGGAACCAGGTGGACAGTTATGCGGCAGAACAGGTCGGCGCGCTGACCCATGCAGGCTATATCAACGGCGTGAGCGAAACGGAACTGTCGCCCCGGGAGGGCGCAACCCGTGCGCAAAGCAGCAAATTTATCTGTGCGCTGAGACACTGGCTGGACTGATACGGCGCGATATTTGGATATAGAAAGGAAGATGATGATGATGAAACGACTATGCGCGGCGTTTTTGGCATTGGCGCTGTCTTTTCAGATGGTGTTTGCGGCCGGAAGCGGCGACAGCGTACTGGAGGATGCCTTAAAACGTCTAGCGGTGTTCCAAGTGCTGCCGTATACAGAGGAGACGTTTGCGGGCGATGAATTTCTGACACGCGGCGAGTTTTGCCTGTGGATTTTGGGCACGACGGGGCTGAAATCAGAGGATATGCTGCCGACCAGTCCTATCCGTTTTGCCGACGTCCCGGACAGCCATCCATATATCAAGTACATTGTGGCGGCGCATCAATTGGGCTATGTTTCGGGCGAACCGGGCGGCCTATTTGCGCCGGATGAAAATATTACCTATGTCCAAGCGCTCAAGATTATGCTGGAGCGCTTGGGCTACGGCCCCCTTGCAGCGGAACGGGGCGGGTTCCCCAACGGATACCTCTATTTTGGCACCCAGACCAGAATCACAAAAGGCATTGTATTTCAAAACGACGACCCCATCACCAAGCGCGACGCGGCGGTCATGCTGAATCAAATGCTGGACGCCCTATTGGTGGTACAGCAGACCACGGGCTATGCGGTGGGAGATACGACGCTGTTTGAGGCGTTGTCGGAAATGATGGATACCACCCTGCTGGAAGGCACCGTCACCGCCAATGAGGTGTCCAGCATTGACGGCAGCCCGCTTCCCGAAGAAGGCTATGTGCGCATTGACGGACAGCTGTTTTATGCGGGTGTGACAAATGCGGCGGATTACCTCGGCTACAAGGTGTCCTACAGCTTCCAATATGACCAGGCGTATGATGAATATATCCTGCTTACCATTGAGCCGGTCAAGCGGTGTGAAGAAATCGTCATTCCGTCGGAGGACATCATCTCCTCCACGCAAAATTCCATTACCTATTGGGACACGGACGGCAGAAAAAGAACCATCACGCTGAGCAGCAGCGCCATCGTGATACGCAACGGCGTTTATTCGCCCGCGAAAGATGCGTCCATGTTCGCGTTGGATTTTGGCCAGGTGATTTTGGTGGCGCCCACGGGCGGCGACTTTACGCTGGCGCTGGTGCAGGAATACCGCCATTTTAAGGTGGAAAAAGCGGATTCCAAATATAACCGCATCTATCTGCGGCAGGATATTTACAGCAACCTGTTTAACGGAAAAAATTACATCCAGTTATATGATGAAGAAAAGGACGACACCGGCGACCTCTATATTGTGGAGGACCGCCAGGGCAACCGCATTGACATTTCCTCCATTGCGGAAGGCGCTATCATTGCCGTGCAGTATGCGGAGGAGGATACGGAAGGCGTGTACAACCGCGTCATTTTAACCGACCAGGTCAGCGGGACCGTCGAAGCGTTTGGCGACGACACCGTGACGCTGGACGGCGTAGTGTTTGAAATATCGGCGCCCAGCATGGAGAAATGGGCGGGAATGACGCTGGAAATCGGCGACGTGAAAAGTTTTTATCTGGACTACTATGGAAGAATTGCGGACGAGGTCATAGACCCGGAGCAAGACCGTAATTTTGCCTACCTCACGGAAACCTACGGCTATCTGCTGAACGTATCCGATGGTTTGCTCAGCAAAGGACAGGTGCAATTGGCGCTCAATTCCATGGCAAACAGAAACGGCGTCAGTATCCAGATTTTTGACTTGGCGGACAAGGTCACCGTCGACGGTTCGCGCTACAGCAGCTCGGGCACAGCCACGCTGCTCAAGACATATCTCTATACGCCCCTGCGCTTCACCGTCAATCAAAACGGAGAAATCAGCAAAATTTATCTGGGGCAGCCCTATGGGGAGAAAAAGGAGCGCAAGTATTCGCTGAAAAACGCCAGCTTTGGCGGCGAGTTCTACATCAACCAGCGCACCAGCGTGTTCTTTGTGCCCTCCTCGGGTAGTGTGGAGGATATGAAGAATATGCTCTATACGCCGATTTTGAACGGAAATACATTTACGGTCACGGCGTACGACATCAGCGACAAGGGCGTTGCCAGCGCCATTGTCATTGAGACAGACCCGAATCCGGCGTCCAGCGTGACCAAAATCAACACGGCGGGCGCGTTTTCCCTCTACCAATCCTCCATTCAATACGTGGACGAAGAGGGAGAAACGAGACTGCGGCTGGTGCTGTATACCAGCGGAAAATCTCTGACCGTGGACGTCATGGACGATCCCTCCGTGCTGGAGCAGGCGCGGAGCATGAAGGTCGGCGACGTGTTCCAATACGCCACCAACATCTACGGCGAAATTGGCAGAATCGGCGTAGTCGGCAACATTTACAGCGACACGCTGAACGACAACCTGAACGGGGCGATTGGCGTCATGCGCGGAACCGTCACGAATGATACTTCTGACTATGACGCTTCCTATAAACTGAAAGAGACCATCACCGTATCGGACGGCACCAGCAACAGAACCCTTACCACCTACAGCCAGGCAGATTCCTTAACCGCATCGGTGGCATTGGTGGAACCGGGCGGCAAGCTGACGCTGTCCCCCGGCGGATTTGAGGATTTGTGGTCCACGGCAAACGCGCCGACCAGCAGAGGCGTGGAGGTGTATGTCATTTACAGAACCGCCGATAACTACGCAAGGCAAATTTACGTGATCGAATAAGGAGGTGGCGGCAATGAAAGCGAAATCTATTTTGGCACTGCTTTTGGCGGCTTGCTGTCTCCTGAGCACGCCGCAGACCCTATACATGACCGGCAGCGTGTTCGCGGAAGACGAGGACGGGAGCGAGCCGGATATAGAGTATGATTATGATACCGAGCCGGACGAATATCCGGACAGCACGGACTACGACATGTTTGACGACATGTCCGACCAGGAGCTGCTGGAGGAAATGATAGACGAAGCCCGGTATTACATTGACTATGTGCAGTCCATGGAGGTCACGGAAACGCAGCAGGCCCTCATCAAGGAGCTGCAAGCGGTACTGACGCGCGCCGGGCAGGTTTTGGCGCAGGAAAAAATTTCGGACTACCGCAATGAGGTGAATCGGATTCAGGTAGCGCTGGACCAGCTTTTGGAAACGTTGGGCGATCTCAAGCATCCCAGCAACCGCCAGGGCTTTGGGCTGATGATTAATGACGACAATGCAGACGTGAAAATCGGCGAGCCGTATGTGCGTTATTTTGAACAGGGATACCCAGGCTTGCTTGTGGTTCCCTATTATGAAGGTACGCTGGAATACGACGTGATTTTCCATCACTCCGCCAGCGAGACGGAGGTGCTCTATCACAAGGAGCCGTGGCAAGCCGAAGTCAATTTGAACAATGTGGTAAAGATTCCGTTGCAGCTAAAAGACCGCGGCTGGTATGAGGTACGCTTCAAGCTGACCGTGGAAGGACAATACCCCTATTATGACTCCATTCACTTTTACGCCCAGGCCGCCAGCTATCACAAGCCGGCGGGCAGCGCGGACTCCCTGTTCGTCGACGAGACGGGAAAGATTCAATACGTGCCGGACTATAAAGGCAATCACATCATGGACTACTCCACCGTGGGTTATGAGCACGGCGAGGAAGCGCCGCCCATTGTGGAGGAAAAAGTCACTGTATCGCCCTCCTATTCGGGAGACGATTGGGCGCGGATTCAGGCAGCCATTGATCAGGTATCACAGATGCCACTGGACGAAAACGGATTCCGCGGCGCCGTGGTGCTGAAACAGGGCGTCTACCAGGTATCCAAAACGCTGAATATCACAACCAGCGGCGTCGTGCTGCGGGGAGAGTATTGTGAGGACGAAGCGGGAGAAGCGGGAGAAAAGGCGGTCATTCGCTCGACGCAAAAAAGCGAAACCGAATGTGTGATGATAGATGGCGGAAAGAGCGTCACGGTAGACACCAAAACCGCCGTGAATATTTTAGACCAGTATGTGCCCTTTGGCAGCAACGAGGTCTTTGTGGAAAACACGCACGGCTATCAGGTGGGCGACAGCGTGGTTGTCCGGGTGAGCTTCGACATGAAATGGATTCAGGCAACCGGGCATGACCTGCTGGAACGCTACGGTGAAAGCCAGGCGTGGCCGCCGTTCTCGGTGGATTTTGAGAGAATGGTAACGGGCGTGACGGACAGCACCATTCAATTGGACGTTCCCATTGCCACCAACATCGACAGCAGCCTGCAAACCGGGCAAATTATACGCTGCACCGACAACCGGATTGAACACACGGGCGTGGAAAATATTCAGTTTGTCGCCGGAACGGACATTCTGTCCGCCACCGGAGATTCCAAGATGGAAACGGGCGGATACTTCATTTCCGAGGAACGCGCCTCCTGCGCCGTTTGCTTTAACAACGTAAAAAATGCCTGGGCGCGGGATTTGGATATTCAGTATTTTGACAAAGGCGTCATGTTTGGCCGCGGCGCAAAATACTGCACAGGGCGGGATTTGACTTACCGCGTGCCGTCCTCCATCATCACGGGCGGCCGCCGCTATCCTTTTTATACGGAAGGACAGTCCACCCTGTTCACCCGGTGTACCGCCCAGGACGCCCGCCACGCCTATTCTCTGGGATCGCGGGTGCCGGGTCCCAACGTATTCCACCAGTGCTATTCGACCAACAACTACGGTTTGAGCGAACCGCATCACCGGTGGTCGATGGGTGGGTTGTATGACAATGTGCAGGCGGATATGGGCTTTTACAACCGTTCCTTTTTGGGCACTGGACACGGCTGGGCCGCGGCGTGGTATGTGGCGTGGAACACGGAAAACGCCCTGACGATTCAAACGCCGCCCACGGCGCAAAATTATAGTATCGGACATGTCGGCACAACGCCGACGCCGCCCTATACGCCGGATATGCCGCAGCACTTTGAATTGCTGGGCACACACGCTTCGCCGGAAAGCCTGTATGAATACGAACTGGAACAGCGGATTGGCAAGGAACAACTCGACACGGTGTTTGCACGTGCAAAATACCCGCTCTCGTGAAAAAGATCCCCCGTACCCGCAAGGGCAAGCGGACGGGGGACCATAAACCCCATCCGTTTATGATTCCATGTTCGTGAAACGAACCGGAACTCATAGACACGACAGTGTCTGTAATGTACTTTTTGGCGCAAAAAGTACCAAAAACGTGGGGGGTTCCGATTCCCCCCACACCCCCACAAACGGCCCCTGCGGGGAGCTGACTTATCGTAATTTTATTTCTTCTACATAAAATTAGGCAATGCCATTTTATAATAATCGCAGAGCATTTACTATATCATTGCATGTTTACCTATGTCAACAAGCTGTGCAGCCGCAGGAAGTCTTTTTCCGCACCTGTACTGATTTCCGTTGAAAGTGATATGGTGAACTCATAAAGGGAAACAGGGGCAGGATTTCTCCCGCCCCTGCTATGTTACTCGCCTAACAATTGTTTTTTCATCAATTTTTTCTTGTGTTATTACACTGCTGCCTAGTAATTTCTTATATTCCTTTCATTCCGCCAGGGTAACCAATTCTAAGCGTCTATTATAAATCGAAAGTGTCTCAATCTCGACACGCATAAAACGTGGCAAACGGCGGAGATACACAAATTATATCAGTCCGCGTTACGTCTATGATAAAATGATATTGCCCAGTTTTATGTAAAAGAACTTCCGTTCCGACATGTCAGCTCCCCGCAGGGGCCGTTTGCGGGGGTGCGGGGGGAATCGGAACCCCCCGCGTTTTTGGTACTTTTTGCGCCAAAAAGTACACATAGACACGGCAGTGTCTATGATTTCCAGTCCGTTTCACAGACATGGAAACATAAACGCATAGCGTTTATAATTCCCGCTCCGCTTCGCGGACTTTGTATCATAGACGTACTGTCTGTGATACAAAAGCCCATTTGTTACGTTTTGGGAATCAACGCCGTAAAACAAATGAAATTATCGTCCTCCGTGTGTGCGGAAATTTTTCCTTTGTGGAGCCGCACGATGGCGTCGGCGATGGACAGCCCGATGCCGTAGCCGCCGGTCTGCCGGGAGCGGGAGCGGTCGGCGCGGTAAAACCGGTCGAACAGCCGGCGCAAATCGCCCTCCGGCACAGCGTCGCAGGCATTGCGGATACAAAGCCGCGCAAACCGTCCCGCGTCCTGCAGCGACAGCTGAATTTCCGTCTGTGCTGCCGCATACTTGACCGCGTTGTCCAGCAAAATACCCACCAGTTTCCGGAGCAACTCCGCATTGCCGTGTATCCGCACCTCCGGGGAAATATCCAGCGTCAGCTTCTTGCCGTTTGTCTCCGCCAGCGCGAAAAACGGTTCGGCAGCCTCGCGGACGGTTTCGCTCATATCGAGCCGGACCGGGGTGGGCGCGGGTCCGCTTTCGTCCATCTTGGACAGCGTCAGCAAATCCCCCACCAGCTTGTTCAGCCGCCGCACCTGCCCGTGAATGCTGTCCAGCCACTCGCTGGGGCCGCTTTGCAGCTCCAATACATCGGCGTTGGCGGAAATGATGGACAGCGGCGTTTTGATTTCATGCCCTGCATCGGTGATGAACTGCTTTTGCTTTTCCAGACTCTCCGCCACGGGGCGAATCGCCCATTTGGAAAAGATGGAAACAAACAGCAGCATAATCAGCAGCGCCGCCGCCCCCACAACGCCGGAGACGAGCAGAAAAAACAGTGCGCCTTCCAGCTGTGCGGAGCGGTCAACAAACACCAGGAAGGTTTCCGTGTCCTGCCGGGTCACCCGGTATTTGTACAGCCCCATATATCCTGTGTACTTGCCCTTTTGCAGCGCCTGCCGGGCAAATTCCAACGCTTGCTCCTCCGAAATGGCGGCAATATGCCCGGCGTCCAACTGCTGTACCGCGCCGTCCGCATCCGCCTTCGCCCAAAAATACCGCGTTTCAAACGGCGTTTCCTCGGAAAGCTGAAAATCCATACCGCCTACCGGACGGCGGGGCTTTTCCTTTCCCGCCTCCGGTCTGGGGAAACTGCCGCCGTGTTCCGTGAGAATTTGCAGCAGATGGTTCGCGCGGGCGTCAATCCGATAGAAGTTAATGCCGTTGACCACGCCGATAATCAGCAGCAAAACCAGCAGCAGCGAGCCCATAGCAATGGCGATAAATTTTCGCCGCAGCGTCTGAATCATTCGCATCCCTCCAAGCTGTAGCCAACGCCGCGCGTCGCTTTGATTTCCACATTTGCACCCACTGCCGCCAGCTTTTTGCGCAGATAGGAGATGTAGACCCACACGACGCTGCTTTCTGCGTCCGCATCATAGCCCCAAATCCTGTCCATAAACTGTTCGGCGGAAATGAGACGTTTGGGATTGCGCATCAGCATTTCCAGCATTTGAAATTCCTTGCTGCCCAGACGAAGAGAGCCTTTTTCGCCAGATATGGTGAAGGTTTCGCGGTTGAGCTGCAAATTCCCCGCTTCCAGCAGATTGGGCGTAAAGTCCGCCGGACGGCGTGTCATCGCGCGCAAACGCGCCAACAACTCCCGGGTATCAAAAGGCTTGGGTAAATAATCATCCGCACCCGCGTCCAATCCCAAAACACGGTCCTCCACTTCGCTTTTGTCGGTCAGCAGCAAAACAGGCGTGACAATACCGCGTGCCCGAAGCGTCCGCAGCACCTCAATGCCGTTTTTGCCCGGCATCATAATGTCCAAAATAATGCCGTCGTAGTTTTCCGCCAGCCCATAATCCAGCGCGTCATCGCCGTTATACACAGCGTCAACGGAATAGTGTTGGTGCCGGAGTATGGCGCACAGCGCGTCCGCCAACTCCCGTTCGTCCTCTGCAAGCAAAAGCCGCATACCGTTTCCCTCCTTCGCCCCCATGGGCGCAATCTCTTTCTAACGCTTATTGTATCACAAAACCGCCATAAAACACAACCTTTTCTACAAAAATAACGCCGCACAGAGTCCTTCTGTGCGGCGTTTTGTTACGCTGTTTTAGTTTGTGGCGTCAACCGGCACCAGCCAAATTTTTGCCGCGTCCGCCTCGGAAATTTCATTCAGCAGCACCGCGGCTTGACCGTCTTCGCCCGCATTGGGGTTCAAGGACGCGCCCGCAAGCCCGAAATCATCTTCGATAATCAGCGCCAGCGTCTTGCCGTCGCCCAGCATACAAAGGCCTTCCGCCTTTTCCGCCGTCCAGCCCAGCGCACGCAAATCCACCAGCACCGTCTTGGCTGCATAGGTCATGACGCCGGAGAGAGCGGCAGAATCCGCTGTGTACTCCAATTCTTTGCCGTCATAGGTAACGTCGGTCAAATCCGTCGCATTCGTCAAATCCACCTTGTAGACAATGTTGCTCATCGTTCCGTCCGCCAGCTCGCCCTGTTCAATCACCAGCAGCGTGTTGTCGTCCAGCGCATAAATGTCGCCCAGCTTGCAGTTCTTGGGCGATTTGTATGCGCTGACGTCCACCGGATACGCAAACATTTTGGTTGCGCCCGTCGCTGGGTCCAGCTCCACAATCCGCACAAACGTTGCCGTCTTGCTCGTTTCCCCTTCTATGTCCAGCACGCTCTGGAGGGAGGCATAAATTTTGCCGGACGGTGCAATGGTCAGCCCTTCAAAGCCACGGTTGGCAATGCGGTATTTCAAAATTTCCGGCAACCCGTCACCCGGCGCATATTTTTGCATGAGTGTTCCGTCCGCGCTGAATTTTGCAATAAACGGCCCATATTCGTCCGCCAGCCAAAAGTTCCCGTCCGCGTCCACCGCGATACCCTCCGGGTCGAATCCATTTTCATCGTAATCCAGCACCTGCAAATTGAGGTCCAGTGCTGTTTCGCCGGTTGCGCCCAATTCGCCCGCCGGCAGCGGCAGCCCGGTCAAGGGCGTGCCGTCCGTATTTTTCAAGGTAATAGATTCCTCTATCACCGCTTCGCCATTTTTCAGTGTAATAATGCCGATGGAAGGCGTAAAGTCCGGCGCGGGGAAAATTTTTGCCGCGTCATAGTCATTTGCGACGTCGGCGTCCTCCGGCAGGTCCAGGCTCGGTCCGCGGTCTGTTACACCATAGAACTGCGGGTTACCGTCCGCATCATAGCCCTTGAAGGTGATAGCGGAGCCAAAGCCCGTTTTGAGTCCCTCTGCAAAATACCCTTCCGCGCTTTGTGAAAAAGCGGTGTAGAGCGAGGTATCAACGCTTACGGGATAGATTTGTACAGCCGTATCCACCGCCGCCAGCGCCCGCACCAGAATGGTCGCCGTTTCCGCACGCGTCAGCGTATCCGCCGGGCGCAGTCCCGCTTCGTCACCGGTAATCAGTCCTGCCGCAACCAGTTTCCCCGCTGCTTCGCGCGCATAAGCCGATATACTTGCACTGTCCGCAAAGCCGGATAAATCGTCCGTGTCGGTCAGGGAAACATTTTGGGCAGTCATGTACCGGTAAAGCATATCCATCATCTGTTCGCGCGTCAGCGCAGTGTCCGGCTCAAAGGACCAGCCGCCCGCGCCAATAATGCCGGCTGTTTCGCCCCAAGCCACATATGTGTCATACCAGTTGCCGTCCGCCGCCGCGTCCGTTGTGCCGCCCTGCGCACGGTAGAGCATGGTAATCAGCTCCGCGCCGGTAACGGTGTCCTCTGGCATAAACAGCGTTTCTGATTTTCCTACAATCAAGCCGCTGTCATATGCGCTGGATATTGCGTCAAAATACCAAGCGTCCGTCGCCACGTCCTCAAACGGCGATGTTTTGATTTCCGCGCTGGTGACGTTGGTAAAACTTCTGCTTTCTTTTGTCAAAACAAAATCAAAGGACTCGGTATCCCCGCTGCTGGTCATACCGCGCGGACCGCCGCCCATACCGCCTTCCGGCCTTTGTCCGGGCTCCATGCCCTCCGGGAAATTTTCCCCTTCCGGTCTTTGTCCAGGCTCCATCCCCTCCGGGAAGTCATCTCCCTCCGGACGCTGCGGACGCTCCATCCCTTCCGGGAACTCCATGCCTTCCGGTGGTTGCATCCCCTCCGGGAATTCCATGCCCTCCGGCCGGCCGCCGCCCGGGCCGCCCATCATGCCGCCTGGGCGGTCTCCCACCGCTGCCGTGCCGCCATGGTGCATCTGCTCTCCGCCCGAGACGGAGGTGATGTTGGTGTAAAGCCCGTTCAATTCAACGCCCACTATGTCTCCGCCTTTATATACGTGATAGGTTCCTTCCGCAAGTTGTGCGTTGCTAAAGGATATATAGGAATAGCTGAATGGGAAATCGTAAGCAAAGACAACATTCCCCGCCGCATCGGTTACATAAATCAGGTCGTCAGTCGATTCGGTGAATTGCAAAAACATGTATAGCTGCTCCGAATCCGCGTCAAGTTCGTCAAACATGTTGCCCGCGCCCACCACGGTGCCGCCGTTGATGACCGCCGCCATTTCGGCATCCAATCCGCTGTCCATGCTCTGTGTGCTCGCCAAGGCAATGATGGTGCCGCCGTTGATGGTCAGGTAGCCGTTGGAGTCAATGCCGTCGCCCTCCGGTCCTACGGCGTGGCAATACAGATACCCGCCGTTGATGGTGATGTGCGCCACCAAATCCTCGCTGCCGTTGATGGGGTCGTCCTGGCTTTCCACAGCAATGGTGCCGCTGTTGATGGTGAGGTGTTTATATTTGACTTCAATTCCCTCGTTGTCGCCGACCACCTGGAGAGACCCGCTGCCGTCAATGAGCAGGGACACGTTGGAACTGATGGCCGCGTCATGTTTGACGGAATCCTCTTCCGTCGCGCGGGTGTGCGATCCGGTCACTTTGTTCTCCGATCCCTCCGCCAGCGTAATGGTCAAACCCGCTTCGCCAACGGTTGCTGGCTCATAGGCGGAATAGGCCATTATGGCAGGCGCGGTCCGGCAGGTAATGTCCACGCCGTCCAGAATCAGCGTTACCACATCGTCTTCGCCTGCGCTGACC
>CBCTHD010000019.1:0-13397 GCA_965146615.1 uncultured Clostridia bacterium | reverse complement strand
TATGCGCGCGCTCATTTGATTTCTTTTCCGGTATCCTTTAAAATAAAACTACCTACAAAAGTTGCGTCACATGCATTTGCAATGTCCTGCAATTCCTTTTCTGAAAAGTTGTCCTTACGTAGTTTATTGCTAATATTTTGAGGTGATGTATCTAATTTTTCAGATAATTTGGTTATTGTCATATCCCGTTCTACCAACAGAATCCGCACCAATTTTGCCATGCTCATATCGTTTATATTCTCCTACCGTCTTCTAAAATAAAATTACCTTCAAACGTCACATCACATGCCTTTGCGATTGCGCATAAATCCTTTTCCGTTAAATTATCGCGTTTCAGTTTTGCGCCAATATTTTGTGCTGACGTTCTTGGTTCCATTTTTTCTGCTAGCTCTGCAATGGTCATCTCTTTAGCAGCAAGCAGCATCTTCACTTTTATACCCATTCCCATGTGGTTCAACTCCTTCTAAATGATATTATAAATGAAATGATTTCTAAAATCAAACCTAAAATTGTAAAAATAAATTCAAATATTTATTTTTATCTTGACAGCGCAAATTTTTAAGTTTATAATATAAATATATATATTTCTATCCAAAATATATATGTTGTTTTTTTGTACAATTAAAATTTTTATGTTTTTTAGGCGGTGATGTTATGAAACGGTTAAAAAAAAGCGTAAGTATTACCATAGATAAAAATGTTGATGCTGTTATTAGGAAATTAGCCGCTAAAAACAGCCGCAGTTTTTCTCAATATATCAATTTGGTATTGAAACAGCATATTGAAACTATGCGCCATTCATAAGTACAATTTCAATGATGAGGGGATTAGCCTGCATAAAAAAACAGATATAAAAAGTATTTCGATAAGAATACCTTACAAAATACTGCAAGAGTTACACTATGTCGCAGAATATGAAGGAAGGAGTATAAACAGTCAAGTTTTATATTGCATCAAAAACTGTATCAACTGCTTTAAAATGAAACAGGGAGAAATCGGAAATGAAAAAAATGAGTCCGGCAACAATCCGAACTCATTTACAAACAAATTCCTATGAAATTTTATCTACGCTTTGCAGTACACTCCACTACCGCCGGGTCTCCACTTGAATCACGTCAATGTTATGTTCTGCAAACGTGTCGCTCCAATCGTCTGCAAGACCTGCTTCCGTCACGAAATGATGAACCTTATCCAGCGCAGCAAGTTTGACAAAACCGACGCGCCCAATTTTAGTGGAATCGCACATGAGAAAACGTTCCCTTGCATTTTCCAGCATACACTGTTTGATGGCGCATTCCTGTTCATTGGATTCCAGGATTCCCGCTTCCAGCGTCACGCCTTTGGAACTGAAAAACATCTTATTTGCAAAATAATTGTCCCGAATGCTGCTCTCCGCCAGGCTTCCCACAAACGACTGGTTCCGGCTTGCAATGCCGCCGATGGCAATCAATTTAATCGCTTCACAGTCCGCCAGCTCATTCATCACGCGAATGGAATTGGTAATCACCGTGACCTGCTTCATTTTTTTCAGCGCACGCGCCATATAAAAGGTCGTTGTAGATGCGTCCAGAAAAATGGTGTCGCCTGCTGCGACATATTGCACGGCAGCGTTTGCCAGTTGCTCCTTGACCTCAACATTCGTATGCTTCCGTTTTTGCAGCGACAGCTCATAACTGCTTTCATCCATCGGCAGCGCCCCGCCATGCGTCCGCCGGAGCGCTTCCTGTTTTTCCAGCTTTTCCAGGTCGCGGCGAACCGTTTCCTCCGTCACGCCCATTTCTTCACTGAGCTTGCTGACCCACACCGCCCCATTTTCATGCAGCAATTCCATAATTCGCTGCTGCCGTTCCAGTGCGAACATGCAACCGCCTCCCGTTCTATTTCTTGATAATTTTCACGATGTCGCCATTGCGCAGCCCCGCCGAATTCGCGTCATCGGTGTCAACGTGCATTTCAATGTTGAAATCGTCCCGTACGCGCACCTGCACATCATAAAATTTTGTCGGCTTGATGCTCTCTACCAACACATCTACATAGTCGTTGTCCTGAATATCATGCGCCGCCGCGTATTCCGGTGTAAGATGAATATGGCGGTTGGCAATGATAACGCCTTCCTTGAGATAGACGCTGCCTTTTGGTCCCACGACAACAATCCGTTCCGACCCTTCCACCTGCCCTGAAGGGCGGACCGGCGGGCTGACTTTCAGTACAAACGTATCTGTACGTGAAATTTCCACCTGTGTTTTCTTGCGTACCGGCCCCAGTACGCGCACATTTTCTATCGCTTTAAGGGACGGACCGACCAGCGTAACCACCTCGTTGGAGGCGAACTCGCGGCCCATCAATGTTTTCTTCTTGGTGAGATTATATCCTTTTCCAAACAAAATGTCAAGGTCTTCGCGCGACAAATGAATGTGCCGCTGCGACACGCCGATTTTAATTTGTCCATGTGCGCTTTGCACTTGTGCGAGCGCCTGCCGCACTGCCTGTTCCACCGTTTTGCTATCCATCATTGATACTGACCACCTTCAAACCGGATTTTATTGTGCATCAGACCCCGAAAGGTCAAAAAATTTCGTAATTTCTTCGTGCGGAGCGGGAATCGTCTCGCAGCCATATACTTTGCCCAGCGGCGCGGCGGCAGTTTTCCCCGCTTCCACCGCCTGCATGACGGACGATACGCTGCCCGCGATGACCAGCGTGACCAGCCGCCCGCCCAGCCGCTTTTCCGTATGAATCAGCCGGACGTTTGCCGTTTTCAGCATGGTGTCCAGCCCTTCGATTGCCGCAACCAAGCCCTGAATTTCCAAAAGCCCGAACGCTTCTCCTGACTTCGTGGGTTCCTCCGGCATGGCGCCGCGAAACGACTTGGGCAGCCGCTTGTTATATTTATCCTTATTGATGTCCATTAAATATGCCATTTTGTCCACGTCCTCGCCGGGACGGGGAATGACATGGGAAACGATATATTTTCCCTTTTCCTTTGCATAGGTAACGCCCGCCTCCACCGCAGCGCGCACAGCGGCGTTCTCCCCCTCCAGCTTCACCACCATCACCAACGGCGCCGGGACGTCCGGGCTGAGCGGCCGGTTGCGGTCAAATGCAATCACACGCACACCCGCCGCTTTTGCCGCAATGTCCGCAACACATACGGCTGTCGTAAAGCTGTATACCTCTATCATTCCAAGTGCCTTCATCGGTTCACTCTCCAACTATAATTCTATCATAAACGCAAGCATTATACGATGTGCAAACCGTCCACCATGACACAGCGGCGTGCGCGCGTGAACGAATGTGCGGCCGTCAGCCCCTCGCCGGTCGGCCCTGCTATAGTAAATGTTGTATATCCTTCTCCGCCCGCGCCAATTCCGGCATAGGACGGCGCATTTTTTACAAAAATGGTCGTCTCGACCGCACGCGCAAACCGCGTGAGATGGTCGATGTTCTTGGAGTGAATGTGCGCGGAATGGCGGTTTCCATGCTCCGCCGCAACTGCCAGGCGGATTGCCTCGTCAATGTTGTCCACCCGAACAATCGGTAAAATCGGCATCATCATTTCGACCTGCACAAACGGATGGTCGTTTTCCACTTCACAAATAATCAAGCGCGGATCCGCTTCAATGCCGAGTTCCTTCAGGAACTTTTTCGCGTCGCGTCCCACCCAATTTTTGTTAATCGTATACTTGCCGTTCTTTTCCACCAATGCGATTTTCAACAACTGTTCGACCTGCGCACCGCGCAGCAAATACGCACCGTTTTCCGTCATGGACTGAATCAATTCGTCCGCAACAGAACGAAATACGAAACACTCCTTTTCCGCGATACATGGCAGATTGTTGTCAAAACTTGCGCCCGCAACAATATCCGCGCCCGCTTTTTTCACGTCCGCCGTATCGTCCACAATCACAGGCGGATTGCCCGCGCCCGCACCGATTGCCTTTTTCCCGGAGGACAGCAGCGTATGAACAACGCCCGGGCCGCCAGTTGCAACCAGCATACGTACGATGGGCGACGCCATCATTTCATTGGAGCTCTCGCGGGTCGGTTTCTTGACGGAAACGACCAAGTTTTCAGGGCCGCCCGCTTCGAGAATCGCACGGTTTACCAAATCGACCGCATAGTTTGCCGTCCGGCACGCATTGGGATGCGGATTGAATACCACCGCATTGCCACCCGCAAGCATACCAATGGAATTACAAATGACAGTTTCGCTCGGATTGGTGGACGGCGTAATGGAGCCAATCACGCCATACGGCGCCATTTCCACCAGCGTCATACCGTTGTCGCCCGTCATGACACGCGGCTCCAAGTCCTCCGTGCCCGGCGTCTTGTTTGCCACAAGCTGGTGTTTGATAATCTTGTCTGCAACGCGCCCCATGCCCGTTTCTTCCACGCCCAGCTTTGCAAGGTTTTCCGCCTCATCCAGCGTATATTTCCGGATTAAGGTAATCATGCGCTCCCGCTGTTCCACCGTGTAGCTGCGGTACTGCTGATATGCCTTGTTTACCGCCTCCAGCGCGTCGCTCATGGAATCAAAAACGCCCTTCTGACGGCTTCCCGTTTCCGGCACGTCTTTCACCTGCGCCATCACGTTTGCCACAATTTCACTGATATATTTTTCATCTACTATCATTACATACACCTCGCTAACCCGTTTATCGAATAGGAAAAGGGCCGTTTCTGCTTTACCGGCGCTTTTCCTGTCCGACAAACCGGACATGATTTCAATTTTTTTATAAAATGCTTTTCCAGAGCTTCGGATCGGGATTTGGCGTCACGGAGCTATCCAGATACATTCCGTTTTTGCCGACTTCCTCTTCCGCTTTGGCGATTGCCGCGTTGACCGCCGCTACCTCGCCTGTTATCATCAAATAAGACTTGCCGCACATGCCGCGCGCAACGCGCAGTTCAATCAGTTCCACCTGCGCTGTCTTTGCCGCCGCATCAGCCGCAACAATGATGGACGCTGCGGAAAACGTCTCAATTACGCCGAGTGCGCGCGCACTTTCCACCTCTGCCGCGCCGTAGAGCGCCGGAAAAATGGATTCATGCGGATTGCCCAGAATAAAGCTGTCAATCAGGTGATTGGTATACTGCCGTTTAGCCGCTTCCACCGCCGCCTTGACAGCGCTTAAGTCCCCGCTGATGAGAACGATATATTTCCCGGGACATACCGTCTGCGCCTCCAGAATCTCCACTTCAGCGGTTTTAACCATGCGATCCGCCGCTTGTATACCGGTCGATACTGTTACATATTCCACCATGCCGAGTGCTTTTCCCATAGCGCGTACTCCTTATCTGCTAATTACCACCATTTGATTGTTTACTTCCTTTACTGTGCCGTCTATCGGCGCATGAACCGGAAGGCTGAGTTTTCCATCCGCCGCCTTACCGACAAGCTGTCCGCGTTTCACCTTATCGCCTGCCTTTACGACCGCCTGCGCCGGTGCACCAATATGCTGCTGCAAAAGCAGCCGCACCTGTTTTGCCTTCATTTCCCCATCAACTAGCGGCGCCGGTGTGTCATACACGGTCAAACCAAGACGCGCCGTCAACCGCTGAACCGGAATCTTTCGGCTTTCCCGCGCCGGTTGAACCGGCTCCGGTACAATCCCTTTGGGAACCGGTACGCCGTTCGCGCGCAAACCATTCTTGTATGTACCAATCAGCGTCCGCGGCGAGAGTCCCTGAAAACAGGCATACATTTCGCACACGCCGCACTGGGAACAAAACATCGTATTGATAAAGGGTCCGACATCTTTTGTGGTGCCGCTGGATGCGGAACGCATAAATGCATGCGGCTCAATCGGATGTCCCAGTTGATGGCGCGGACAAAGATCCGTACACATGCGGCACTGGCAGCAAGCGCTCATTGCCCGCTTGAGCGAGATGCTCGTTTTGCAGGTGCGCTTCTGAATTACCGGATGACGCTCCGGCAGCACCAGATAGGCGTTCGTCGTTTTTGTCACGGCGTCATACGAATTGACAATGCGTCCCGTCATGGGTCCGCCGCTTAAAATCACGCAGTTTTCCGCTGTTTCCCCGCCCGCCAACTCAATAAGCTCCCGCGCCGTCATGCCCAATGGGACACGATAGGTGGACGGGTGCGCTACTTCGCCCGCTACCGTCACGAATTTTTCCGTCACTGGCCGGTCAGAGCGAATTGCTTCATACATGTTAAGCGCTGTTTCGACATTGAATACCACAACACCCACGGAAAGCGGAATGTCGCCGGGCGGAACAACGCGGCCCGTCGTTTCATAGACCGTCACAACCTCGTCGCCGGCCGGATAGACCTCCGGCAGCAAAGAAATCTGTGCCAGCGGGTGCAGCGGCAAAACCGCTTCCACCGCCTCTATTGTATTTTTGTATGCGCCCTTGACAGCGATAATAATACGCTCCGCGCCCACTGCGTCCGCCACCTCGTCCAGTGCGGTGAGGATTTCAGACGCATAGCGCGCCAGCACCTGCCTATGTACCTTGAACAACGGTTCACATTCCGCGCAGTTAAGCACGATGGTATCCGCTTTGTCCGAGAGTTTTGCATAGGACGGGAACCCGGCGCCGCCCGCTCCGGCGACGCCGCCGTTTTTCAATTTTTCCGCTAAAAGAGACAGTTCCATCGCACTCACGACTCCAGTTCTGTTCCGTCGTCGACAATGCCGACAATTGCCGCATCAACCGGCGCGCCTTCCTGATTGCAGCCAATCCGCGCCGCGCTGCCGCACGCAACCAGCACGATTTCACCGATACCGGCGCCGACATTATCAATCGCGACGATGCGCCCGCTACTTGCCATTGCTTTGAGCGGTTCAACAATCAGGAATTTGTTGCCGACCAGATTTTCATTTTTCCGCGTGGATACAACGCTCCCGACGACTTTTCCGATAATCATTATTCTTCACCTTCCCGCGCATGAGAGAATATTCTCCGACTTCCATTATTTCAGAGAAGGCAGAATTTTTTCCACATCGTCATGCGGACGCGGAATCACATGTGTTGCAACCAGTTCACCCAAACGCTGTGCGTTGTTTGCACCCGTTTCCACTGCCGATTTCACCGCGCCGACGTCGCCACGTACCATAACGCTCACAAGCCCGGAGCCGATTTTCTCCGTACCGATTAAAACGACATTTGCCGCTTTCAGCATACTGTCTGCCGCTTCAATTGCTGCAACCAGTCCTCTTGTTTCCACCATTCCCAATGCTTCCTGTGCCATTTTTATTTCCTCCTTTTTATTTGTTGCTTCTTGTTTTACCGTAGGTTCTGTTTTTACCGGCGTTTCCTGCGCCTTTGGCGCATTTGCCGTTTTTCTCACTGCCATGCTGCCACCGCCTCTTAAAATTTCGGCAAAATCTTCTCTACGTCGCTATGCGGCCGCGGAATCACATGTACTGCAACCAGCTCGCCGAGCTTCTGCGCTGCATTTCCGCCAACTTCCGTTGCCGCTTGAACCGCACCGACGTCGCCGCGTACCATAACGCTCACCAATCCGGAGCCGATTTTCTCTGTGCCAATCAGAACAACTTCCGCTGCTTTCACCATCGCGTCTGCCGCTTCAATCGCTGCGACCAGCCCTCTTGTTTCAATCATGCCCAATGCTTCTTGTGCCATTTTTATTTCCTCCCATATTCATATTTATTACTATGGTCTTTCTGTAAACCTTTGTGTTCTTTTTCCGCCGGCTTTAATCGTTAATGACGGCGATTTTCAGCCCTTCCATATTCAGGTTGGTCTGGTGCGCCTCGTTGATTTTTTCCAGCGGGAACCGGTGTGTAATGAGTTTTTCCATTGGCAGCCCGATCCCCTTTGCGCGTTTGAGGAAATCAAACGTGGTTGCATAGTCGCGCAGGGTGTAAACCCAGGATCCGACTGTGGTGATTTCCTTGGCGCAGATGTCGAAATGCGGGTTAATCGTCGCATCGCCGCCGTTGATGAAGAACCCGAGTTCACAAAGTCCGCCGCCGTTGCGGATGAATTTATAAATATTCGCATGTGCCACGGGCGACCCGGTACACTGGAATGCGAAATCCGCCAAATAGCCGCCGAACGCGTCCTTCACGCCGTCCGCCAGAGCGTCAATGCCCTGATGATTTTTAAAGTTGACGGAAGCGTTCGCCCCCATCTCCTTCGCAAAGGCAAGACGTTTATCCTCACCGTCCACCGCGACAATGTTTTCAATGCCCATTGTCCGCAGTACCGCGATACAAATTAAACCGATAGGGCCGCAGCCCTGTACGACCACACGGCTGTTGAACCGCAAAATGCCGGTTGTCTTTGCGCGTTCCACCGCGTGAACCAAAACCGCGCATGGTTCAATCAAAATCCGTAAATCCAAATCTAAGTCGCTGACGTTAAATACCGTCGAGCCGCCGCGAATGAATATGTAATCCGAAAACCACCCGTTCAGGTGAATATCGTCGTCCGGCAGAAGTCCGTACACATCTGCTCCGCCGACGTTTTGTTTGTTCAGGTCAAACATCGTGATGTCGGGATTGTCTTTGAAAATCATGCAGGTGACAACCTTGTCGCCTATCGCGAGCGGTTTTCCCGCGCTGTCTTTTTTCACATTCTTTCCCATTTTAACGATCTCGCCTGTGCCCTCGTGTCCCAGCACGACCGGAATCAGACTGAACGGGTCACGTTTGAATTCGTGCGCGTCCGTTCCGCACACGCCGCACCCTTCTACTTTGACGAGAATATCGTCGTCGCCCACCTCCGGTATGGGATATTCCTTGATGTCATAGTGTTCCAGCGCCGTAAGCATCGCCACACGCGCGGTTTTCGGTATGTCGCGCGGCGCGGAAACTGCTGATGGTGCGCCTTTCATGTTATCCAGCACCTGTTTTACAATTTGTTCTATATTTTGTTCATTGATATCCATGCTACAGCTCCTTCCATAGCTCGTTTATTTTGCTTCCCGCAGAATGTCCTCAAACGCTCTTGCGCCAAAGTCTCCAAGCGCGGTATCCTGTTCTTCACTGCCGCCACTGACACCCAACGCTCCGACGATTTTGCCCTGGCAGACGAGCGGAACGCCGCCGCCAAATATGACAATTTTGCCGCCGTTGGTGTGCTGAATGCCGTATAGCGGTCCGTTTGGCTGGCTCAAAGTTTTGAGTTCTTTTGTTGCCATCTTGAGCGCCGCCGAGGTAAATGCTTTATGTAATGCAATATCATAGCTTGCGATGTAGGCATCGTCCATGCAGGCGACTGCAACCGGGTGCCCCGCGCGGTTTACAACCGCAATTACAGCATTGACGCCCATTTCCGTTGCTTTCTGCGCAACACGCCCCACCAGTTTCTGCGCCAAATGCAGCGTCATATCTTCTGGCATACCGGAAATCTGAGACACCACTTGGCGGACGATGTGGGAGAGTTCTTCCTCACGCATGTTGTTCACCTCCCGTTATTTCGAGAGCTGTTCCATCACCTTTTTCGTGATTGCCGCAATCAGTTCTTCGTTGCCGGAAACCTGTGCCGACGGACAACCGTCATTGCCACAGTTGTGACAGCTTGATTTGCCGTCCTTCACATTGGGGCAAAGGTCTGCCGGGTGTTTGCCTTTCATGCCGAATTTGCGGCGAATTTCATACAGCTGTTGAACGCGTTCTTCTGAGAACACCTTCGGACCTCCCAGCTGACGGGATTTGAACAGCAGCTCTGCATAAAATTCAACGGATTCCATCTTGTGGTAAGCGTTGAGCAGGGAATCGGAATAGGTCAATGCCCCATGGCTTTCCAGCAGCACCGCATCATAATACGGCAGGTATTTTTCCACCGCGTCCGGAATCTCGTTGGTGGAAGGCGTTCCGTATTCCGCAATCGGCACGCAGCCCAGTGCGATTACCGCTTCCGGCATAATCGGCTGTGTCAGCGGAATACCCGCGATGGCAAAGCTGGTCGCATAAATCGGGTGCGCATGCACAACGGACTGTACATCCGGCCGTTTCTGATAGACGCGCATGTGCATTTTGATTTCTGACGACGGCTTAAACGCGCCGTTTGCCTGAATCACGTTGCCGTTTGCATCCACTTTACAAATGTATTCCGGCGTCATGAAGCCTTTGCTCACGCCGGTCGGCGTGCAAAGAAATTCGTTGTCATTCAGCTTCACGGAAATGTTACCGTCGTTTGCCGCAACCATGCCCCGGTCGTAGATGCGTTTGCCAATGTCACAGATTTGTTTTTTGATTTCAAATTCAGAAGCCATTTCGCATTTCTCCTTTTATGTTGGGCAAAACTGCCCTTGATTTCTTTTTTCTTTGTTTTTCCTCTACAGTGTACCACTTTTATCTGCGTTTGTCAATAGTTTTTCTTTATTTTTCTTTGTTTTTGCCCGTTTTTTTGTATTTCTACTCATTGTTATCCTTTTGCAAATAGGATAACAACATATCCATGCCCTCTCCTGTCCGCGCACTGACACGGAACACGCTGCGGCACCCCGACAGCCGCAGCCATTGTTCTGCCCGGTCGGGGTTTGCCTGTGGCCTGTCAATCTGTGTGACAATGCCAATTACTTCACGGTTCGCCTGACATGTGACGTTCGGCGGATAAAGGGAATAAGGTTCTGTCGCGGAAAGCAACAGCCCTACCAATTCCGCTTCATAGGTATAGAGCGCAAGCGCCCGTCCCAGTTCGTGGGTTTCGGCATATTCGCCGGGCGTGTCGATGATATGGTCATAGTGACCGATGTACTGTGTTTTTTGGTAGGTCAGCGTTTCGCCGCGCAACGCCTGTGTCAGCGTTGTTTTACCACACCCGGAACGGCCCATAAAAATGATTTTTTTCATGGCCTCATGTCCTCGTAATGTCGCAGACGGTGAAACCTAGTTTTTCCCGCGCATAGTCCACAATCGCCCGCAGGGACGCTTCCACTTCGGAAACCGTTCCGGTGACAATCAGCGTGCCGCTGAACCGGTCGACAAAACCAAGTTCCACGCCGGAGGCCTTGATGGCGATGTCGCCCGCGATAATCGCCGTTTCACTCGGCGACATGGTAACA
Organism: uncultured Clostridia bacterium; assembly: GCA_965146615.1. Classification (GTDB taxonomy): domain Bacteria; phylum Bacillota; class Clostridia; order RUG12999; family RUG12999; genus JAAWTG01. The sequence continues at coordinate 2,392 of CBCTHD010000019.1, read as the reverse complement.
ATACCAATTGCCGCTTTGCTGTAATCTATTGCCGGGTCGAGTCCCAGCTTTTGATATAGTATCTGATCGGGATTGGCAATGATGTGCGCGATTGTGATTTGTTTGCCCGGAACGAGCTCCTGCACAATGCGCATTTTCTCCCGTAGCATATCGTTATCCAAGTTTCTCCCTCCCTATCCGCCAATTTGGCATGAAAGCCCTGTTTGCGTTGCCACCGACAGCAACCGCTTCATATGCTCTGTTGTTGGCGGCACAATATCCTTTAATGTGTATTCCCTGCCGAGACCTTCATATTTATCCTGTCCCATGCGGTGGTACGGTAGTAAGTGTAGTTGCCGTACATTGGGCAACTCGGCGGCAAACTGTGCAATGGCGGCAATTTCCGCTTCCGTGTCGTTGAACGTCGGGATCACAGGGACGCGGATAATGAGTTCGCGCGCGTCCCGCGCCAGCCGCTTGGCATTTTCCAACATGCGCTCGTTGGGCTGCCCGGTGAATGCTTGATGCTTCGCGCTGTCCATGTGCTTAATATCCATTAGATAAAGGTCAAGGTACGGCAGCAGCTTTTCAATTGTTTCATACGGTGCGCAAGCTGTCGATTCCAGTGCCGTGTTCAGTCCGTTTTCCTGCGCGGCACGCAGCAGCGCCGCGGCAAAGTCCGGCTGGCAGAGGGATTCTCCGCCTGACAATGTCAAGCCGCCGCCCGACCGCCGGTAATAGGGCGTATCTTTGATTACCTCGTCCATGACTTCCCGCACCGTTACGTCCCGTCCGATGACCTTTTCTTTTCCGCCCACTGTCATTGTCTGAATCTCAAACGTTTGCGATTCCGGATTGCAGCACCAGCGGCACCGCAGGACACATCCCTTGAGAAAGACAATCGTTCGGATGCCCGGACCGTCATGGATGGAAAATTTCTGTATATCGAAAATCCGTCCCGTTATCTTATAAAAATCCTGTTCCATGTGCGCCTCCTCGTTTCGTTAAAAGCCTCCCTGCTCCGTTCTGCGGATGATGTCGTCTTGCAGCGAACGCGACAGCGTGGTAAACAATGCGCTGTAGCCCGCGACCCGCACGACAAGGCTTTTATATTGTTCCGGATGCTTTTGTGCATCCAGCAATGTTTCCCGGCTGACGACATTGAACTGCATGTGGCTTCCTTTCTGGTCGAAATAGCCGCGGATAAGGTTGACGAAACTTTCCAGTCCCGTCCGTCCCGCAAGGGCGGTTGGATGGAATTTCATGTTAAACAACGTTCCGTTGGAAGCGATATAGTGGTCGAGTCTGGAAACAGAGTTGGCCGCCGCCGTCGGCCCGTGTACATCTCTGCCGGCTGCGGGCGATACGCCGTCGGCAACCGGCGTGTGTGCGAGTCGTCCATCCGGCGTCGCGCCGGTCTGCGCCCCAAGCGGCACATTTGCCGAAACGGGATACAGCCCTGCCTGGTACTGCCCGCCGCGCGGATTGTAAAATGTTTCGAGCGGACGGGTATAGGTATATGCCACATCACGCGCGAATGCGTCCACTTCCGGAATGTCGTTGCCGAACTTGGGCACTGCTTCAATCAGCTCCAGCAGACGGTCATAGCGCGCCTTTTGCTCCGGTGTAACGCTGCCGGACTGTACCTGCTGCAGCACCTGCGCAATCTCCTTCTCGCCGACGTTGATCCCCTGTTCCGTCATGGAACGGACAATTTTTACCGTGAGCGCCTGCGCTTCCTCGTCGCTCACGCCGCGTCCGTAGTTGTGTGCAAGCGCGTCTGCATACTCCGCCATGGTGACCTTTTTCTCGTCAAACACCAGCGTTTTGATGGCATAGAGCGCATCCGCCATGTTTGCCACACCGAAGCCCTGCGGCCCGGTGAAGTTATAGACCGCGCCGCCCTCCTGCACTGTCTTGCCGCGCCCGATACAATCCTCCACCATGGAGGACAGATAAGGCAGCGGACAACGCTCCGCATGGGCAACGTCAATGGAATTGTCGGCATTGACCAGCAGCGCAATCATGTCATTCATCTGTGTTTTATAAGCGTCATAAAATTCGTCAAAGGTTTTCATTTGTGTGACGTCGCCTGTCTGTTTGCCAAGCTGAACGCCTTGATCCATACCGTTTGAGAACACCAGCTCCAGTGGACGGCACATGTTGAAAAACGCCGCATCGTGCCAGCCCTCCGTCTTGCCCGCTTTTTGTGGTTCGACGCAGCCAATAATGTTATATGTACGCGCGTCCTCCATGGTCAGCCCACGGCTGATAAGCGCGGGAATGATTACTTCGTCATTATAGTACGCTGGTAGTCCGATTCCGGTTCGTGTCAGCTCCGCCGCTTTGATGAGAAAGTCGTGCGGCGAACCGTTCCAAACACGTACCGAAAGCGACGGCTGCGGCAGCATGA
>CBCTHD010000018.1:0-13844 GCA_965146615.1 uncultured Clostridia bacterium | reverse complement strand
ATCTCGCCCTTTTTGTTCACTTATCCAATTAGTGCTGGCTTGGTCTAGCTTGTCGTACAGGTCAATAATTTTGTTCGTAGCGTCCTGCATATCGGATATAATGGTATCCCATTTTTCCTGGTTTAACGTAATCTCTTTTTCGTTATATTCCTCTATGACGCTATTTATTTTATCCAGCATGGTTTCACGGAAATCCGCAGACAAACGCATATCCTTTTCGATTTCTTCATACATTGCGTCCGCTGCTTCTATAATTCTGCGCCCTGCTGCGATTTCATCATCTACCGACATAGCATTCAATAATTTTTGGTAGTCTATCCAGTTTTCCGATTCCGCTAACCGTTTATCATATTGCTCCTGTATAAAATCTTCGTCCCGCTTTTGCGCGTCTTGAAAATATTGTAGTTCCAGGTCTTCTGCCTTTTCGGTGTATTCTTGATACAGTTGCAGCTTTTCTTCCTCGGTCATATAATCAATGGCGAGAACTTCTTCGGCATATTGGCGATACCTTTTGGCGCGCTCGCCTAAGGCATATAAGACATCTTTGTCTGTAAAGATTCCATATCCCTGCTGCCGGTTTACATACCGTTCATCAAGCCGTTCTATTTCCGCAATGGTGTCTTTGTATTCCTGAACTAAGGCTTGCCGCTCCTTTTCTGCTTCCTGCGCAGCTTTATCACTGCTGCTAGAAGATTTAGGAGAACTGCTGCTTTTACTGGAACTAGTATTTCTCGGCGCTGTTGATGTCGTAGAGGGTGTGCTGGACTTATAGGATTTCAGCGTTAATCCGCCAAAGTCAATATTGCTCAACGCATTTCCAAATTCTTGCGCTGCGGCTCCAATCACATCACCGCTGCTTCCACTCCCCTTAATTTGAAATGATACCTCTGGATATTCCCCGCCTAAAAAAAACGCTTTTAATGTATCCAGAAAGTTTCCTTCTTGCGTAGGTGTAACTGATATTTTATAATCAAAATTTGCAATGGTTTTTCCCAATGCAGTGATTAAATTGCCCGCTGCCTGAGTTACTTTGCTTATCGACTGCCCGAGTTGATTATTTGCGGAATTAATTCCTGCGTTCAATGCGGTATTATTATTGAAAATTCCGTCTACAATCTGACCATTGCCGTCTGTAATATCGGATACCATCTTGCCAGTCGCAGACGCTACATCACTTACGATTGCATTAAATGCCTGCTGATTGCTGGTGTACATAGATTCCATGCTGGTTTCAAAATCCGCAGCAAGATTTTGGAAAGAACTGTTTGCCATATCGGCTGCTGTGAATGCCGCAAGCCCGAAACTATCCATATGATTTGTAAGGTAGTCGATATTATCAGAAATGGTGGATACTACCGGTGTAAATCCGTCCATAGCGCCTTGTGCATTTTGCAGACTGTTGGCGTATTCATCAATTTCACCTGCTGCATTTTTCCATTGTCCGTCTACAAGCGACAAATCATTTGACGCTGTATACAAATCAAGCAGATTTTGATTCGCTTCCGTGAGCGACTTGGTGTATTCGTCCACCGATATTGCGCCGGAAGTAAACTGTTTTGTTATATATTCCAGCCCCTGTGTAGTTGCCTGGGTAAATCCGGCAAACATTCCTTGCATTGCTTCATCACTTTGCAAAGATACTGAGTTAAAATCAATGGAATTAATACGCTCTTGTAAGGTGCCAAAATACTCATTGACCGTTATTTCGCCCTCAGCAAAACTGTCATTGAGGTCGATTAAGTCTTGCGCCATTTCTTGCAGTAACGGGCTATCTGGATACGCTTCTGACAGAGCGCGGATAAAATCGCTATAGGTATTGGCAAATTCCCGCGTCCCAAACTCTTGCTCTTTGATTTTTTCGATATACTCGGCAGTGATAGCGTTTTTCTGCTTTTCCGCTGTTGCAAGGTCATCAATTGCGTCCTTGTTTAGCTTGAATTGGTCCCCTTCTTGCACAAGATACCGCACATACTCCGGGTGGTCTTTCAGCATTTTCTGGATGGTTTGGGAGGATACCTCGCCTTCTTTGTCGTACTCTGACACCACGTCCATCAGCGATAGAACATTATCTATAGACCCTTGCAATGCATCCTCTATGCCGGTTGATGTCTGCTGCGCTTCCTTTGCAAGAGATTGTAATTCAGCAATAATATCTTCAACTGTCAGCCCTGTTGTCTCTATCAAATCATTAAATTCTTGATAGCTGGTAATCGTCTCCGGCGACAAAGTCCCTGCCTTTGCCATGCCCAGCAGAGCCTCTTTGCTTTTTTCAAATGATTCCGCATTGAAAATTTCATCAAATTTTAGCTTATTTAATTCTTCCGCCGAAAACAGAAATTGATTTATATAATCAATATTATCTTCCAATTTGGATTTCATCTGTGTAGATGCTTCATCTGTTCCGGTAATGCTGTCGGAATAGCCTATTAATTCTTTTCTTGCATCTGCCAATTTAGACTTATATTCTGCCAATTGGGAATTATACGCTGATAACTTCGATGGATCTGTTTCTGTATTTATCCTTTTTTGGAGTTCTGCGACTTTTTCACCCCAAATCGCGTAATCCTGTATGCCGCGAGTATTACCTTCAATTACTTCCACGTAGTGTTGGCTAAATGGTGCCCCAACATACTGTAAAAGGTTATCCCATGTCGACCTTCCACCAGAAGCAAATCTTTTTTCAGCTGCAAGAATAGCCTCGTAATTCTGCTCTTGTTGCTTTATTACCTTATCATTTTCTAGAAGGTTTTTCCTAATTCTAAGTTGTTCGTTTGTATCTTTCAGTTTTTGTAGTTCGTCTTGTTCGGTGATAGTAAGTTTATCTTTCGCATTTAACTCATCAATCTTTTCTCCGGTGGTTTTCAGTTCCTGCTCTACGGAATCCAGTTCAGATGTTATATCCTCATATTCCTTTTTTACGTCCTGCAGTTTTTTAACCTGCTCTTCGTAAGATATAGTTAATGCATCTACTACAGCAATCACACCAACAATAGCAGCCGGAATCCAAAACCACGGACTTGCAAGCATAGCTGTATTTAACTTAATTTGAGACATTGTTGCGCTGTCTTTTGCCAATGTTTCTTTCGCCACTGCGGCGGTTTCTACTGTAATTGCGCCGGTCAAATTATTACGTAAAATTACAGATTGTCCAGTCACAACATTTTGAATAGTCTCTGCGGAAGTCAATGCTTTTACCGCGGTTGTTACAGTCGTAATAATTGGGGACACCTTAAACACAGCCCAGCCTGCACCCACCGTCACCAGCACACCGCGTAAATCCCACAGCAGGGATATGAGGTTTGCAATGGCGCTGATAATTGTCGCCACGCCGCTGCCAAATTGTTCGGCCGCACCACTATCTACTAAGCTGGTAACTGTATCGAGTAAACCTTGAAGCTCATCTTTTAACTCTTGAAATCCTTCTTCACCTGCTTGCCGCGCCATCATGGAGATATTGTCCATAAAGGTGGACCACAGACCGGCCATGGTTTGGGATTGCTTCTCCATCATTCCATAAAACTGTCCGCCCTCACTGGTCATAGCCTCCATGGCTTTATTGATTCCATCTATGTTGACTTCACCAGCGGAAATCATTTTAAACAGCGCTTCCTGTGTTACACCATATTGATTTGCCAGTTCTTGCAGAATCGGTACTCCTGCTTCTGTCAGCATATTCAGTTCTTCCAGCGTAACCTTGCCTTTTGCCTGCATTTTGCCATATGCAGAGGTGATACGGTCCAACAGTTCCGCTTTTCCCTGCGACAAATCCCCGAGCTGTTGCAGGCGTGTCATGACATCTTCTTCCGCCACACCAAATGCAAGCAGTTGTTTAGTTGCTTCCGTAACATCAGTCAATTCAAAGGGGGTTTTTGCGCCAAACTGTTCTAACTGGTCCATTTGCGCCTGCGCTTTTTCAGCACTCTGCAAAAGCACCTCAAACGATACCATAGATTGCTCAAAATCCGCATTAGAGCCGATTAAAGCATCGAACAGCTTCTTGCCCGCATAGCTTACCGCGATACCCTTAATTACCGAATACGCACTTTTTAGGCGTTCCGTGCTTGATTCAAACGCCTGTGCGTTATCATTGACTTCTTGCGTATCTTGCGCTGCCGCTTCTGCCGCCTTAATATACTCTTTTTGTAATTTAGATAATTGCGTGTTGACCTGCTGAACCTGGCTTTTTACCTCAAGCTGGGCTTTCAAGTTATCTTCTAAATCCGATTTGCAGCGCTGTACCTGCTTGCTATTCTCGCCAAACTTTTGCGTATTTTCTTCAATTGCTTTCGTAATGTCTTTTTCGCCCTGTTTTAAAAGTTTTGCTTGCTGCTGCAAATCAACCAAGGAATCTCTGGCCTGGTCAATCGCCTGCACATAATTACTGCTGTCCGCTGTTAGCCTAGCGTGCAGCCCCATTTCTTCCGCCATCGTTTCTCACCCCACTACATGCCGTACAAAAGCTGTAAATCCCGCGGCATTTCTTTTACCGCCGGCACTGTATCATTATCATCATCAAGCCCATTTAACAGATAAAATACATTATATGGACGTTGTTTTCCTAATTCATCCGGTAACCTGCCCCATGCCTTAAACATGGTACAGTATAAATCCCTTAATTTTTTTGGCCCGCTCTCTTGCGCGGGCTTTGTGCGTTTTTTATTGCTTGTGACATATCTTCCACATACCACCCGCACACTTTCTGGCAAAATGTAGCCAGCTCCACGGGTGACGCGCTATTCAAAACTTCTTCCGTTGCTTCCGTACCTTCAAATAAATAGGCGACTGCATCTTTTGCCATTGCCAAGTCGCCTTTGCTGTCTTTTCTTGCATCATCTACCATGCACATTGCTTCAAAATCCCAATGCTTAGATACAATCTTTTTACCCTCTACTTCTAAACACAATACTCTTTGTTCCATATTCTCACCCTTTCAAAATGCTTGCGGCGGGAATTGCCCGCCGCATACGTCAAAATTTAATCCCCTTCCGGTGTTGTGGGTTCCGATGCGGTAGGCGCTGCAATTTCCCAGTATATATCAGTGAACCAGTTTGCCGCAATGACTTCCGGTGTTACGCCTTCCGGCAGATTCGGGTCGTCATCATCCAGAATGCGAGCCGCTTTACCGTTAAATACGGTATTTGCAGCCTTAAAAGAGAAACCATTGGTCTGGAAATTAACGCTGCCGCCTCGTGTTTGTGCTGTGTGCTCATTGGGCATAAATTTTGCTTTATAAATTGTAACGTAGCGCCAGGCTCCGGTTGATTTCTCGACACGATACTGGATAAAGTTATCTGGGGAGTTGATGTCACCAAGCTGCAACTCTCCGGTTGAGCTGTTATAATCATCTCCGTAAAAATCCGAAGAAAGACCTGCCGGAATGTCTGCCACACCGATAGATCCATCAAATTCCCCTGCGCCAACCGCTGTTGCATACGGGCCGCCGTCCGCGAAAAATGTAGCTGACTGTGCATTGCGATTATATCCTGCTTCAACAAGCCCCGGAACCGCCTTTGGCACTTCGCCGGTGATGCCGTCTTTCGTGTCAGTCAAAACTCTACCATAATGAAAACTATCTACGCTTACTACAGGCATATATACCTGGTTATTGTTTGCCATAAATTATCACTCCTTACAAATTAATTGCTTCTGTTTTAAAATACATCATTTTTCTGTGTAGCCCGGAGACATCGCGGAATCCACGCCCCAAAACGCGCCGAAAATGGTTTTGTACCATTGTATCGTTGACCTGGTTTGCAATATATTCACACCTGCTGCGGTCAACGTAATTATCCCACACGTCAATTTGATAGGTTGCTTCCGTAATACGCTCACGCCCCTCCACAGTAAAACTTTCCGTGTTGGTAACCTCTGTAATGGTTATTAGCGGAAATTTTGCCCCTGTGTCCGGAAATTCCAAGGATACCGGGGCGATTGCTTTCAGCAGATTATAAATTGCTACGTTTAAATCCACCATTATTTCATCACACGCCCTACTGCTTTTTTCACTTCATTTGCAATATTCTCTTTGTTGGCTTCCAAAGCGGGATATAAAAACGGTTGCGGTGCTTGTGGATGTACAATATAGTATAATCCTCCTTTTGTATTAACCGGAACAAAATGGTATGTATCTGCCGTCCGTTTGTCTATTCCGTTGTCGGGGTCAACTTCGACAGATGGCGCAAACCATTTATCTTTCGATGTGTGATTTACTGCAGGGTCTCCTAATGGTCCTGTGCCGTATTCAACATATATACCCTGTTCAGCTGTCCCTATATCCACCCCAACTTGGTCTGGTATATCCTTAGGCATAATACTGTTATACAGTTGCCCCTCATTAACCGGGCATAAATTTTTTGCCGCCTCTTGCACCATTCTTCCGCCTTCCCGCAACCCTGCCAGAACCGCACCATCCACGACGTTTTGGTCTGCCATCTGCTTCATTTGGGCAATGGCTTTGTCAAAGTCGTCTACATTGAAATCAAAATGCATATCATCACCTCGGATAAAATCCATAGTCCTGCGCTTGTTCTATGTTATTTTCCGGCGGTGTGTACGGCTCCAGCACTAATTTTTCCGCCAGTACGGCAATATGCGTGATGTATGTTTTTATCGACACCACCTTATAATCCGGCGCTTCTTTACTAGTCGGCGATAGTCTGACCGCCTCCGTAATCCCGCAATCTAACGGGCACAAAAGAGAAATCATGTTGTATACCCGCTCGCCGTACACTTCCGCTGTTATTTTGTTATCTGCCGGCTGGATATTGCACTGTACCGTATCAGTGTAATTCCACTTTGTGACGGTTCCTACATACCCGCTTTCTACTTCCTGCGCGGCAAAAAGGTGGACAGGTTTTAAATCTTTTTGCATTAGCCTCATTGTCCTACCACCCGCGCTTTAATAAATCGGTTTAATTGCATTTTTATTTCCTCTGGAATCCTGCCCACAAAACTATGGCTGATTCCGCCTTCCGAGCGGCTGCTCTCACCTTCCGCCCCTTGCCGGTTATATGCTATCAGCGCCAGGCTGACTACCACCGGTTGAAGTGTCTCCGGCAATTCATCACGGCGCGTATAATTCAGAACTTTGCTTTGTTCTTGCTCCAAAAGTACGTTCAGCAATTCGTCTTGTGCACTGTTTGAGATTCCCAGAAGTTTTTTCAATTTTTCAAGCATAAATCATCATCCATTCGTAATAAGCCGCGCAATCGGAATCGCTTTTGGATTAAATTTAACCGACCAGTTTGCGGCAGCGGATAATTGTGCGTCTGTCGGGCTGTTTGTCCAGCCGGAAGACGGGATTTTAAAGGAGAATCCGTTCGGGTGAATCGTTTCGCGCATACGTGTATAAAGCGTATCCTGTCCGCCGTTCGTCTTGGGGTCGCGGCTCACTTCGCTCGGGTGGTCTACCCTCCCACTTGCGGTACGCAGAGCGCCCTCGCCAATCAAATAGGTCGTATACTGAACCAGGTCTTTATTTGCACCGGTACCGCCCACTGCCTCATTAGGCACGCCATCATCAATAATAACGGTATATCCGTTACAAGACGCGAGCGCTGTGGGACGTTGAATACCGTTTGCGTCGGTCTGCTTCCAATATTCCAGCACTTGAAGATTCTCCAATGTTTCCGCGACGCTCGAATGCATAATTGCAACCGCGAATTTGGATTTGTTATCCCCCATCGCCTGTGTTGCAAGATGGTTTAAATCTGTAGCACCGATTTTACTTGCCTCGGCCGTGGTTGAACTCACGTCCGCCGTATGTTTATCCACCCATTCCTTCTGGTACGAACCGGCTGCGCCGCCCGTTATGGCAAAAATGGCATTTAACACCTGGATAAGTTTTTTCTGCCGCTGTTTCTGCCAATACTTCCCAATGGTAGACGCAATGTGTCCCATCGGATTAGCCCCTGACAATTCCGCCACAAAATCGCGTGCTGTAAATCCTTTTGCGCGCCCGTAAACAATTCCGCTCTGGGAATCTGCTGTGGTTTCCTCGCTCGTAATGTCCGTTGCACCATCATAGTTGACCGGGTCGCCGCTAAGTACATTATAAAATGGGATAGTATAAAGATTCCCGTCTCCTTGAATCTGCTGCGCAATCAGCGAATCCTCCACCATAACGCCGCTTTCCAGCAACGCCGTCTTTACCGGATCGGGTTCTTCGTTCCACATTTGTGTAAATAATTCTTCATCAAATGGGTAATTCAAATAAGTTGCCATCGTTTATCTTCCTCCTGTCAATTGTTTGTAAAGTTCTGGACTGTCCATTTTTAGCTTTAAACGTTCTTCATAGCCCATTTTTTTAAACTGTTCTTGGGTTACAGTTGCCGTGGATTCCGCTGCTTTCGGTGGTGTGCCGCGCAACTTTTCATTGACTCGTTTTTCCACAGCAAGCTGAAAGGCTTTTTCTACCGCCGCCAAACTAGCATTACACTGTTCCGCGTTGGTATAGTTGAGTGTGTCTGCCAATTCAACGGGAAGTCCCTTTGCTGCAAGCGTATTTTTAGCTTCCACCTTTAGTTCCCGCCTTGTCACTTCGGCAATTCGGCGTTGCAAATCTTCCTCTGCTTTCTGTCGTTCATGTTCCGCCTTTTGTTCTGCGGTCATTTTGGCCATCTTCTGTGCTTCGGATATTTTCTCTTCCAGCTTCCCGTCAAATTCTTCTGTCCATTTTATTTTTGCTGTCTCCAATGCCTTTGCGACGCGGCGGTCAAACTCAGATTGATAATCTTTGTTTTTTAGTACGTCATCAAAGGTTTGCGGTTCTTGCGTTGTCCCCTGCTGATTGTTTCCACCCTCAGCGGTTACAGTTTTATTCGTTTCTTCCATTGTTCCGTCTCTCCCTTTGCCCGGCACGTTCTTTGCCCGTACCGTTCTTTTTTTATAATAAAAATAAGCCTGTTTAACGTCTGTTGCTCAAAGACTAAAATCGTTTGTTTTGTGCATAATAAAAGCACCTATGCGGTGCATAAGTGCTACGGCGGTATTCGCCTCATGTTACCATCTCCTTATCGGATACTGTATTTTATTTTAGAATGATGAAACCTATTTTGGGTATAAAAATACCGCCTACATGTTATTGTAAGCGGTTTTAGCTATGATATAAAACGTTTATTTTTGGTAAAGCGTCTAAAATCGGAATGCCGTCTATTTTACAGTTTCGAATAAAATCATCACAAGAAGAATAGACCTTGTCATTAGTAGAGCCCTGTTCTCCTATAGAAATCCCCTCATCTGTCCAGGCTAAAATAGTATACGCCTTACCATTATAAGAAAACTCAATGTCAGCGCCATAGTTTATCAATTCAATCAGCTTCTTTTTGTCTATTATCATGATAATTCACTCCTTCCTGTATAATATCAGCGTTTTGCCTTAACTCTCTTTCTGTAAGGTAATCTGCTTTACCGTGCGGATTCTTCTTAGAGTAATCAAAACTGTGTTTATGCGCCCCCATTGGGTGATACTTTGGTCTTTTATGATCACTCGTATCAAAGTCTTTGTATGTTTTTTTATTCGGTCCATATATACGCCTTTGTTTGACGTTCCCGTTTTCATCTACCAAATCAGCTATAGAATTAGCCCTACCTTCAATTGGCAAGGAACGCACAGAATCGTCAATTACAAACACGTCTCTTTGATTTAAAAGATTTTTATACCTGTAATCACTCTTCAACTCTTTCCATGAATCTATATTATTATACTTCAAATCCTGGAATTTGTCAAAGGATTTCGGCATATTATTGGCGCCTAGTGTTGTCTTATACTGCGCATACTGCTCTTTATCGCGGACCCTATTCAACACCTTTTTCCTCGCAATCTCCCAACTTCCTTCGGCATATTTCTCATCAATAGATTTTTGCCATTCTTCATACGTCATATCTGCCGGCACAAGATATGTTTTCCCTGTTACCGGGTCGCGCGCACGGCGTTTTAGTCCGTCACGTATCATTCCATCTATTGCCGGAACAGTCGTAGACCTGCACCATGGATGCAGCGGCGGGATATTGGTTCCCGGGACTCCATCTTCTACCAGAAACACCTTGCCGTCCATTGCCCGGCATATATCACTTGTTCGGATGTCCAATGTCGCCAAAAATCGGTATTTTTTTATGCCGGATTCTTTGTAGCTTTCCAGCTCCGACATATTTGCGATATACGTGCTTTCCGTCCGTACCAGGCGTCGCGCTTCCCATGCGCCAACTTGACATTGCTTTTGTACCGCTGCTGCTGTCTTGCGGTAACTGCGTCCGGTCATAAACCCGACCAGCAATTCTTGTTTGATTTTGTTATTCAGGTCGGCGGTATTGCCCCAAATTCGTGCTGAAAACAGTTTGCCGCTCCAATTATTATCCAATATTTCGGCAATGCGCGACAGAGACATTTGCGCAAACGAAAAACCATATCCCGTTTCCTTCTGAATATCAAACATGGTTCGATTATAGGCTTCATTTGCAAGGTCAACATAATGCGCCTGCGTCACTCCCTGTTCAAATTCCGCAAGCTGCTTTGTTTGTTTATCAATATCTTCTTGTAGTTCCTGAAACCTTTTAATGCGCCAGGCATAAGCGGGCGCATTGATGATATTGAGCAGCTCCTGTTTCTTTACCGGGTCCTTGACTTTTCCAACAATTTTTTTTAATTCATATAGCTTGACGTTATCCGGCAGGTTATTGAGCAGTTTCCTTGCTTCGGATTCCGATAACCCCGCCTCCAGCTTAAATGTACGAAATATTGCAGTAATCTCTTCGTTTATTTGATTTGTTGCCTTTATGTACGCTTTTGCAATATCGTCCGCAACATCATCCGCCAGTTTATGATAGCCATACATGCGCTGTGCTGCACGCTTTTTCCAGTAGTCTTTACTATTCATCTATATCGCCTGCCGGTGGTGCGTTGTTATCTACTATACCATATGCTTTTTTCTGTTCCTCTGCTTTTTCGCGGTTTTTATTTTCCATTTCCTCGGCTGCCGCTTTTGCGTCTTTTATAAACGGCAATAACGCAAGTAACGTTTCAGCCGGAACCATGTCTTGAAGCTGCGTGATAATGTTTGCGGTTTCAACCAGATTTTTAGGTAACCCCCTGGAAAAAACTGGTTCTACATCAAAATCATCTGTCCCGCCTTTGATGGTGCAAATAGTCCCGTACAACTTAAGACGCTGGCTTAATCCTGCCTTAAAGTATCGCTCTTTGATTTTCGTTATCATTTCCAGCCCTAACAACTTGTATTCCATTGCGACACCCGAAGCATTTCCGACGAAGTTTTCATCAGAGAGACACGGCACATTTGCAAACTTATGAATATCCTGCTCCAACGCCTTTTTCAGTATCTCTACGCCAGCTTCATCAAACGTGCGTACTAAATATCGTGCGTCACTTTCGCTTGGTAGTTCCAAAATTTTATCTTTTTTGATTGCCTGAGCAGTCGCAGACTCTTCTTCTGGTGTATCACCTAAAACAGCATTAATCAGCAAAAGTATTGCGTCAACAAATTCCTCTTTGTCGTTAACCCTATCCGACATTAACAGATTATAGGCATCAATCAGCGGAATAACTTGCTCGAAGTCTCCCTGTTGTTCTTCGTTATTGCTATATTCAATTAGTGCTACCTCGCTAAACGGATTGGGTTCTTGCGACGTCTTTTTCACAGCACACATATTGCCGTCTGTGTGATAAATAAGGTGATAAGCGTCTGTGTATACATTCACCCAAAAACCAATAAGATTACCCGTCGCATCTTCCTGCGGGAAATAGTATACCCCAAACAGCTTTTTGTGTTCCACAGTATCATCGTACACGATAAAGGCGTTGCGCGGGTCCAACTTATAACTTCTCGGCGTTGGACTGTCATCATCCGACATGCTTACTAATTCATAAGCCCTGCCATAGATTCCTTCTGATTTAGCTATATCCATATCCACACTATCTATATCAGCAATTCTCATCCACTCTTTTAACATCTCTGCATTTTTCCCGTTATAACTCACCGGATTGCCAATAAAATATCCTGCTGAGGTATCGACAATTTCTTTGGCATGATTGCATACTATTTTATTATTTGGAGCGTTCCCTTCTCTAGTACGCGTCAATATGTCATGCTTCCCAAGATAATAGTCTCGCAACTTATTCAGGCGCGGCACTTCGCACTTATGCCGTTCTAAAAATGGGCGTATTGTTTGAAAGTTTAAATTCTCCAATACAGTTTCATCTGCCGTATACATCAAATCTCCCCCTATAGTCCAAATTGCGTCTTTGTGCGTACTTTTACTTTGCGCCGCCCCATATCTTGTTCTAACGCATACCGGACAGCGTCTATGGTATGATTGTCTTTGTCCGGAAACCCATCCCTAAAACCATCGTTGCCATCCGGTTCTAACTCATATCCGTAAAATTCCCGTGCTGCATTCGGACATCTATCACTGTCTATAACTATTTCTTCTAAATCTTGTAACCATGTAATTCCATGGTCCACACTTCCAGGTCCCTTTTTTGCTTTATTTATTTTGATTCCGCGTTCCCGTAGTTCATCATTACTCCTTGGCTCTTCACTTTCCGCTGTAACTATACCGTTATTTTTGTTTTCTTGCTTGATCGCTTGGGCTATGGTATCAAATTTAGCGCCTGTCTTATAAAATTCATAATATAGGTAAATGCGCCGCCGCTTTCGGTCATAGTGTAAAGCCTCATAAGCAAATGGATCACCCGCATATCCCCAGTCAAGTCCGCGCCGGATATTATAAAATTCGGCTATCTCTGCGTCTGTTATCTGGCGAATTGTCACATTTGTGAATACTTCGCCGCCCGTACCGGTCACTTTTCCTAAGTATTCATGGTCGTATTTGTCCGGCTTGGTTGTTTTTAAGTGCTCCGCCTCAATAATGAATTGTTCACCCAGCCATTCTCGTGGGACAGTTGTATAATCACTGTGATGTACTATTTTATCCGGTGCACTTTCCAACACCTCTGCATTTACCCAGTTACGTTGTGATTTTGGCGGGTTGTAACTATAAAACACTTCAAACTTTGCCCCACCACGCATTAAAGATTGATTGATCATCCGTATCTCTTCCATGCCGCCGAACTCATCCACTTCTTCGTACCATATATAGCGGATATATCCCCGGCTAACTTTTGTCGACTTCAATTTTTTAGGCTTGTCCGCGCCGCGAAACAGTATCTTTTGACCAGTCGGCAGATAAATCATCTCCAGCGGACTATACTTGACACGCCACAAATCCGCCGCACCTAGTTTATCAATTGCCCAATTAAGTTGTTCAAATACGCTATCCTTAAGATACAATCCAACCTTGCGGATAGCTACGGCATTCGTTCCAGGATGTGACATCATACCGAGAACAATTTCTATACTTGCAAAGGATGATTTTGTGCTTCCTCGTCCGCCACCTAGCCAGTAGTGGGTATAATTGCCATTCTCTATATCGTAATATAAGTCATAAAAAGAAGGCGCTATTAAATCTGACAACCTAACCACTACCGCCGCCCCTTGGTATATCATTTATAATCTGTATCGCCCCATCACCATGCAAGCATATTTTATCATCGGCTGCATATCCTGCGCGGTCAAGTATATCTTTTGATACCATATAGCGTACCATTTCGCTTTTTGCAGTTAGTAGACGCTTTTGCGTGTACAGCGCTTTTGCGGCAAGTGAATGAATGTTTGTTCTTATTCTCGTTTCAATCTCTGCCATAAATTCTCCATCTTTCTTCCAGTTGCAAAGTGTCTGTTCGGTTACTTTAATCTCTTTCGCAATTTCTTTTTGTGACAACATTCCTAAGGCCATCAATTCGACACATTTTCGCTGTTTTGCTGACAACA